>JAYUQO010000001.1:0-2392 GCA_043756765.1 Bdellovibrio sp.
GTTCACGTTCGATGACGATGCCACCATTTGATCAACAAGGTCCCGACGCTGTTCAGCGCTTTCTTTGATAACGTTCAAACTTTCCGGAGAAAATAAAATCGCACGAAATTGAAACTCGTCAGAAGAAAAATTTTTCTTATCGTTTACAAAAAATTCTTTTTTTGATGGCGTCATACTCATCTTAAATTGAAAATCTAAATTATTATTGTGGATAAAGCTGTTCAAAACTGTTTGTGATTGTTGAAGTCGAATCAGCGTCGAGTTATTGGTGTAACGAAAAGATTCTTTCTCGAGCAATAAGTACAAAGCTTCTAGTACGTTGGTCTTACCGTGACCGTTATCACCAATAAAAATATTTAATTTTTCAGAAAACTGCAGCCGAGCTTCTTCGATGTTTCTAAAATTTTTTAAATATAAAGATTTTATAAACATAAGAAATTTCTTAAACTACAGGTAGTAGTCTTTGCACCACTACCTGTAGGAATATATAATTTTATCAAATTCGCTAAATCCGCATTGGCATAACAACGTTAATGTAATCAGCAGTACCGTGAGCTTTAACTACACCTGGTGATAACTGGTCATTGATTTCCAATTCAATTTTATCTTGTTCAATATTTTTTAAAACGTCTTCAATATATTTTGCGTTAAAACCTATTTTGATATCTGGCCCAGTGTAATCGATATCGAGTTCTTCTTTAGCATCACCCAATTCCGGATTGTTCGAAGTAATTTCTAAATGGCCTTGGGTAAAAGATAACAAGATTGCTTTTGATTTTTGATTCGCCATTAACGAAACACGTTTTAACGACGATAAGATCAATTCACGAGGAATAATAATCTTGTGAGATAGCTTCTGTGGAATAAATTGTTGGTAATTCGGATATTTTCCTTCGATTAAGCGAATCATTAAAACTGTAGATCCGGCCTTTAAAATAAATTGCGAACCTTCAATTGCAAACTCCACTGTTGCTGTTGCGGATTCAATTAATTTTTTAATTTCGAATAAGCCTTTTTTCGGAATGATCACGCCGATTTTTTCTTTGAACGCAATATTTGCAAAAGATTTTTTAATCATGCTGAGGCGATGTCCGTCTGTTGCAACCATCGTAATATTATTTTTATCGACAGATTCAAAATAAACGCCGTTTAAGTGGTATCGAGTTTCGTCGTTCGATACGCTGTAAATCGTTTTATCAATCATCAACTTAAATTCAGAGGCATCAATTTTAGAAAAATTTTCTGAATCATAAGTAGGGAAGACTGGATACTCTTCAGCAGGCACGCCAACGATCTTCGATAGAAATTTACCCTGTTTTATTTCTAGCCAGTTATTTTCTTTTTTAATTAATTGAATGGGCCCTTCAAAAAGTTCACGAGTTAGATCAAATAAACTTTTTGCACTGACTGCGACTTTGCCTTCGGATTTAACTTGCGCTGGTGAGCTGTCCGTTAAACTGACTTCTAAATCAGTTGCGTAAACTTTTAAGGCATTTCCTTTTGCTTCAAGTAACACGTTCACCAAGATCGGCATGGTATTACGTTTTTCAACGATATTTTGTGTACGGCTTAACAGGGTTAAGAGATCTTTTTTTTGAATTTCAATTTTCATTTTAAGGATCCTCTTTTGTATTAACTATTATTATATATATAAATCTAGTAGTAGTATTAGGGGCGTTGATATCACACTTATCTAGTTAAAGTATTGAATTTTCTACCTTTTACCTGTGGAAAACTCAATAGAATAAATTCATCGCTTTCTGCCAAAACCCTGGATAATTTTATCCCCACAGTTACCAGTTAATTTCCCAACACAGTTATCCACAATCCACATTCTACAAACCGGTGATATTGTTGATTCTGGTCACCAAGTCATCGATATCGTTCTTAAATTCAGGATTTGTAGCCTGTAGATTGTTGATTTTTTCCAATGAATTTATGACTGTTGTATGATCACGTCCGCCAAATGCCTTACCAATGTCCACCAATGATTTGTCTAAAAATTTCTTGATCAAATACATCGCAATCTGTCGAGGAACAACAATTGGCTTAGAACGACTGGTCGATTTTAGATCAGTTACACGAACCTTAAAATGCTCAGCAACGATTTTTTGAATTTCATCAATAGTGATCGAAATCGAATTTTCGTGATGGGCTAAAACCTTTTTGCCAATTCTAAATCAATGGACAAACCTTGTAATTCGGAAAACATTTTAATTTTCTTTAAGTTACCCTCAAGCTCACGAATCGATTTTTTTGAAATTCGCGCCAAATATTGAATAACATCTTCAGACAGACGCATCATGGTCTGTTCGGCCTTGTATCGTAAAATTGCGATTCGGGTTTCTAAATCCGGCATGGTAATGTCGGCAATTAATCCACGCTCTAATCG
>JAYUQO010000002.1:0-2387 GCA_043756765.1 Bdellovibrio sp.
TTTTGGTGTTTTTAGTTTTTGTTCAAAGTATTACTTTTGCTCAAGAAGTAACGAGCGAAGCGACTCCGCAAGCGATTCAAAAATTAGAAATCGATGTTATTGATCAGGGTTTTACCTCTTCAAGTAAAATTATCATCACTGCCGATGAAATTAAAAAATCACAAATTAACAATTTGGCAGTACTTTTATCGACAAAGGCTAATATCACGATTTCACAGTCTAGCTTTCAACCGAATTCAATTTTTATTCGGGGCGGGGATTCCAGCCATGTTTTATTCGTGATTGATGGCATTCCTTTTTACGATGCTACAACAGTGCAAAGAACAATTAATCTAAACAGTTTAAATTTAAGAAATATAAAACGCATTGAAGTCATCAAGGGTAGTCAGTCTGTAGTCTATGGCGGGCAAGCTTTATCAGGTGTTATCAAAATCGAAACTTTCCCCAAAGAAGTCATTACCACTGGTGACGTAGTTGTTCAAGGCGGAGAAAACTTTGGTGAAGTTGTTGGTAGTTTACAATTAAAGTTAGACGATAAAACTGCTGTTGCTGCATCAGCAAAACTTGTTGATCAATATAATCCTTCACCTGTGGATGAATCAAGCAGAACATATCCGCAAAAAATTGGAGCAGTTGATTACGCAGTCATTAGAAAAATGAATGATTCGGGTTTAGAAGTTGTAGCGAAAGCACAGTATTCTGAAGAACAAAGTGAAATCGCTACATCTAATTTTGCAACTTTCAAGGCCGTAGATACCAAAAATTTCTTTGTCACCAACAGATCAAAAGTGATATCAGCTGTTCTGCGTGACGAAGATGCTTTTAATATCTCTTTATCTCAACAAGTGACAGAGAGAGATTTTTATCAAGCACCTCAATTTGATTTATCTAATTTAGGCGGAGGAGATCAGGCCTATGTTGGTGTCCTCAGCACAGCACGAGTTGATGCCTATATTCTAAATAGAGAAAAAATCTCAATCCTTGTAGGGCTTAGCTTAGCGGACGAATCTTTAGATTTTACGAATCGCTCTGCAGCTAGCGGGTCTGTTGTTACTTATAATAGGCAGCAGTATGAAGGAGTATACGTTAAAAATAGTTTAACTTTAAATACAAATATCAAACTTGAAGTTGGATATAGAAAAGAATTTAGAAAACTAAATGACTTATCAGATACATTTCAAGTGGGGGCACATTTAATAAAACTTGTTAAATTAGAATATTCGACAGGATTTAAAACTCCGTCACTGTCCCAATTATATGGTAACGGGGCAAATGTCGATTTGAAATCCGAAAAAGTAAAAACCTATTCAGCAACTGTTGAAAAGCAAATCACTGATGATATTATTGTATCTTTGACTACATTCGATACGCGCTTTTCAAATTTAATTTTATCTGTAGGAAGTCCTCGGAAGTATCAAAATATATCTGAAACTCACACCCGCGGTATTGAAGGTTTTATTGGTGTTTTTATTCCAGCAGCTGATTTAGGCTTACAGTTTTCTGCAGGTTATCAAGAACCTAAAGATTTATCGACCAGCAACTGGTTGGTCAAAAGACCACTACGAACAGCTTCTGTTAAAGCTAACTTAGGCCTTGGTGATCAAATCGATTTCGGTCTGGAAGCAATTCATACTGGAGATCGGAGAGACACTGCAGGTGGTCCCACTGTCACTTTAAGTTCATACACTTTATTGCATGCAACATTGAATGTTCAGATCAATTCAGAGCTATCAACATTTGTCAGAGCAGAAAACATCACAGATACCCAATATCAGTCTTCATTTGGATATTACATAGACGGAGTAGTTGCCCGTGTCGGTTTGAATTATAGATTTTAAGGCTAGGATTAGTCTCACAATATAAGTACACTTGACAATACTCCATAAATAGTCGACTATTATGGAGTATGATCCGAAGATTGCTAAAGACTTCAAGTAACTCAAGTTTTTTTATTTTTGGGGCCCGTGGTACGGGTAAATCAACATGGGTCAAACGACAGTTTTTACCGAAAATATCAAAAAACTTTTTATATTATGATCTTTTAGATGATGAAACTGAAGAACGATTGTCGAAAAATCCAAACTTACTTAAGACGGATCTTTCAGTTTTAAAATTAAAGCCTGAATGGGTCATTATTGACGAAATTCAAAAAATCCCGCGACTTCTAGATGTGATTCATTCTTTAAGTGAAAATAAGAAAATTAAATTTATCCTAACAGGATCTAGTTCACGTAAGCTTAAGAAAGCTGGAGCAAATTTATTAGCGGGTAGAGCATTTGAGTACAGATTATTTCCATTTAGTTATGCAGAACTTAAACAGAACTTTAATCTTGAAGATTATTTAAATTTTGGTGGATTGCCAGCTGTCTTTGAATTCAAAGACATAG
>JAYUQO010000003.1:0-18108 GCA_043756765.1 Bdellovibrio sp.
TGCCATGTCAGTTTGAAATGACAAACCACCCTCACCGATTTCGAAACCATCGACAACTTGTGAAAAGCCTTTAATCAAAATAACCACAGGTTTTTTGAAATGCTTCCGAGGATATTTGCGCTGAACTGTATCTAATAAACCCATAAGCATTTATCGACACAGCAACGCTAATCATAAACCGACTAAAGTCTTGAACTCTGAAAGATAGTTCGCTTCAATATGAGAATGAAATATTTAATCTCGTTTTTTAATTTGTTGTTCGTTTTTATCATCAGCGGTTTACTTGTGAGTTGTGGCACTTCAGGCACAGGTCTTATTGGCGCTATGACCCAACCTAACTCGACTTATCGTGGGCCTATTATTGATTTATCAAAGGAAGCTAAAGCTAATCTTCCTTACCGCAGCCTTGATACCTCTAAAGAACTCACAACCATTGGTTTTGGTTCATGCACTGATCAAAATGGACCGCAACCAGTCTGGGATGTAGTTCAAAGTAACAATCCTGATTTGTTTTTAATGATGGGTGATAATGTGTACGCTTCAAAACCTGAAGATCGCCCCTTTATTGACCAATATATTAAATTAAACAGCAACACGTCTTATAGAAAATTACGTGAATCAATTCCATTTTTAGCGACTTGGGATGATCATGATTTCGGGCAAAACGATGGAGGTTTTGATAATCCAGATAAAGAAGACGCTAGACGATCTTTTTTAAATTACTGGGGCTACCTAAAACAAACATTACCTAAAAACCAAAAAGCCATTTATCACAGTCGTTTAGTTGGAACTAAAAACAAACAAATCCAATTTATTTTATTAGATACCCGCTGGGATCGAACTTCTCTTTTAAAAAACACAAACATCACAGATCTAGTGAATACAACTCCGAAATTATATACCGCACAAACTGATCCCAAGCAAAAAATATTGAGCGAAGAACAATGGGCCTGGCTAGAGGACGAACTCAAAAAACCAGCTCGTTTTAAAATTATTATTTCTTCAATTCAAGTGATTGCTGATGATCATGGTTTTGAAAAATGGGGTAATTTTCCGTTAGAAAAAGAAAGATTATTTAATTTACTGAAAAAAACAAAATCATCAAAAGTTTTATTTTTATCCGGCGATCGACACTTGGCCTCGTTAGCTAAAACTGAAATAAAAGGTCTTGGATTAATTTATGACATTACTGGCAGCAGTATGAACAAAGCTTCTAGATTAATTACTCCTGAATTAGATCCAAGCTATGTCACGGAAACTTTTAACGAACCCAATTTCGGTCTTTTAAAAGTAAATTGGGATCAAAATAAAATGGATGTCGAAATTCGTGATTTAAATAATCAAGTTAAGATTTCGCATACACTATCGCTTTAAGGAGGGCTATGAATACACCAACCAGAATTTATCTTAAAGACTACACGTCTCCTGATTTTTTGATTGAATCAGTTCATTTGTACTTTAATCTGCATGAGACTAAAACAAGAGTTGCTGCTGAAATCAAATTTAAAAAAAATAATTCTTTAGCCAACGATTTAATTTTAAATGGCGAAAAAATGATTTTGCACAAAATTCAAATGAATGGTGAAACGTTAAGTCAAAATAAGTATAGTACAACAGACGACAGCTTGACTGTTTTAAATGTTCCTAATCAATTTACGCTGAAAACTGAAGTTGAAATAAACCCCACTGAAAATAAATCTTGCGAAGGTCTTTATTTATCGCAAGGCGTGTTTTGCACTCAGTGTGAAGCCGAAAGCTTTCGTAAAATCACTTATTTTATTGATCGTCCTGATGTAATGACGTCATACACAGTTGAAATCGAAGCTGATCAAAAATATAAACATTTGTTATCAAATGGCGACTGTGTTGAACAAAAACAACTTCCAAACAACAGACATTACACAAAATGGATCGATCCTTTTAAAAAACCCAGCTATTTATTTGCTTTAGTTGCTGGTGATATGGGTGTTATTCAAGATCAGTTCGTCACCAAATCTGGCAAAAAAGTAAAACTTGAAGTCTATGCCCCACATGGAAAACAAGATCGCTGCAAACATGCAATGATTTCGTTAAAAAAAGCCATGAAGTGGGACGAAGATCGTTTTGGTTTAGAATATGATCTGAATCAATATATGATTGTTTCAATTGATGATTTTAATATGGGTGCCATGGAAAACAAAGGTCTGAATGTTTTTAATTCGCGCTTGGTATTGGCTGATGAAAAAACAGCAACTGATAATGACTTCAATATGATTGAATCAGTTATTGGACATGAATACTTTCATAATTGGTCTGGTAACCGCGTAACATGTAGAAATTGGTTTGAGCTTTCTTTAAAAGAAGGTCTTACTGTTTTTCGCGATCAAGAATTTTCAGCCGACTTGAATTCAAGGTCAGTGCAAAGAATCGAAGATGTGGACACATTACGTTCACGTCAGTTCAGTGAAGACGCTGGCCCAAATGCTCATCCCGTTAGACCTGATTCTTGTTTAGCAGTCGACAATTTTTACACATCTACAATTTACGAAAAAGGTTCAGAAGTGATTCGTATGATTCAAACACTTTTAGGACTTGAAGGGTTTAATAAAGGAATCAAACTTTATTTCGAACGTCATGATGGCGAAGCCGTCACAATTATTGATTTTATCAATGCCATGTCTGATGCCAATCAAACTGATCTAACCCAGTTTCAATTGTGGTATTCACAAGCCGGAACACCAATTGTAGATGTGATTGAAAATTATAACGTACAAAATAAAACATACACTTTAAAATTAAAACAACATTGTGATTTAACTTTAACTGAAAAAGCCAACGGATTTAATAAAAAACCATTTCACATCCCGATCAAACTAGGGCTTTTGTTAAAAGACGGCACAGCACTTAAACAAACTGAAATGATTTGCCACCTAAAAGAAACAGAACAGACATGGACATTTGAAAATATTCCTTCAGAACCGATACTTTCGATTAATCGTGATTTTTCAGCTCCCATTAAATTAAATTGGGATGTTTCAAATGAAAAACTACTTTGTTTGATCAAATATGATACCGATGCTTTTAATAAACGCGAAGCCTGCAATAAAATGCTTAAAGATGAATTAATGCGACTTGTTCGTGATTTTATGAATAAAAAACCACTTAAAGTCGATCAAAAAATCATAGAAGCTTTAACTGTTGTGCTTAAAGATCAAAAGCTAGATCCACAGTTTAAAGCCTTGATGTTATCTTTACCAAGTGATCAAGTGATTGCTCAAGACTTAACTGTTATTGATGCTGAAGCTATTTATAAATCTAAAAAAGCAATTACTGAAGCTTTTGCAAAACAAAATACAGAAATACTTTCATCACTTTACAATGAGCTTAAAAATCAAGATCAAATTGGCGCACGGTCTTTAAAAAATAAAATATTAGCGTATCTCACATCAACGAATACACCAGAAATTGCTGAGCTAGTTTTAACACAATATAATCAAGCAAAAAATATGACTGACAGTGTGTACGCTTTAATTTGTTTGTCTGAACTAAACTCGGAACATAAAGAAAAAGCGCTGAATGATTTTTACACGAAATGGAAATCTGAAAGTGTTGTGTTTAATAAATGGTTGTCGGTGAATGCCAGCTCATCATCTGAAAATACATTTGAAGACGTTGTCAGAATCAGTCAGTCCAAAGATTTTGATTTACAAAATCCAAATAATGTTCAGGCATTATATGGGGGGTTTGCGAATAATTTATATCGCTTTCACACAACAAAGCAAAACACGTACAGCTGGTTGATTACAGAAATTTTAAAAATTGATAAAAATAATCCACAAGTCGCTGCCCGTCTTGCTAGCTCTGGTTTTAATTTAACTAGTAAGTTGCCACAGGATTTAAAGCTTAAAGCCCAAACTGAAATTAAACGCGCTTTAGATGATATTAAACTTTCAAAAAATGTTCGCGAACAACTGGAAAAATGTGTTTAGTTCTATTCTGTGCACAAACTACGTTGCGATGGTTGACTAATATTTATTTATTGCTATGCTTGTGAGAACTGCGAGGATATGATGCTAAAATCAAAAGGTTTAACTTCAAGAAAACAGTTAGTGGTCGATCCTAGATTTCAAAAAGAAGCTGCCTTATTTTTCTTAATTGTTATGTTTTTAGGGATTTTAGTTTTCTTTATTTTGTGTCTAACTTTTGGATATTACATTTTACAAACTCTTGTCGAAGTTAACAGCAACTTAGCGGAACAGATACTTGTTAACATATCGTTAAATCAAAAATTTCTAATTTATTTATCAATCGCTATGCTTGCTATATCAACACTTGCTACACTTGTTTTAAGTTTTTACTTCACTAACAGGATTTCGGGCCCAATCCACCGTATTGATACCGATCTGAAAAGTATGATGGAAACAGGCCAATTTAAAAAAATAAAAATTCGAGACTCAGATTTTTGTGGAAATCATTTAGATGTTATTAATAAGCTGATTGAAGCTTATGTTGAAAAGAAATAAAAAAGATTAGCAATACTTTAAAAACTCAGATCGGGTTTCTGCAGAATTTCTAAATTCGCCACGTAGGTCTGCTGTCGTTGTCGAGCTATGAGTATCTTGGATACCTCGGGCAACAACACAGTAATGCTTGGCTTTGATGTGTACCGCAATGTCTTCAGTTTCTAAGATGTATTGCAGACAGTCTGTAATTTGTTTTGTCAGGCGTTCTTGAACTTGAGGTCTGCGACTAAAATATTCTACAATACGATTAATTTTTGAAAGGCCAATGACTTTCTTTTTAGGAATATAGGCCACAGTTGCAAAACCATCGATTGGTTGAAAATGGTGTTCACAACAGGACATGACTTCAATGTTTTGCACACAAACCATTTGATCATACTGCATTTTATTATCAATCACAGTAATTTCTGGAAAATTTTCTTCGTGAAGACCACCAAAAATTTCGTTCACATACATTTTAGCAATACGATGTGGAGTCTTTTTTAAACTGTCATCTTTTAAATCTAATCCTAAAATTTGCATGATTTCAGAAAAATGTTTTTCAATTTTTTCAATTTTTTGATCAGGGCTTAGTTTTGATTTAATCGTAGGCGAAGACCTAACATTGGCTAAAACATTCTTAGTTGATGTTGAGTTCTTTGATGTATTTTTAACTAAGCCTGCTTTTTTCTTCATACTAATGGATTAGCCTAAATCTTATAAATTTGCAATCTGTCATCAACCAGTCTTAAAAGCCCCTCAACGGTTGAAATGGCGCCAGATTGAGCACGAATAAGGGATTCATTGACCACCTGTAATTGCTGGGTTGGCCAAATAGTTGCTACTTGACGTTGTGTTAGAGCATTTAACAGAGAACGACTATCAAGACCGCCATCAAAAGGTAAACTGCCCCAATCTTTTAGTGATCGTTCATCGATGATAAAACCATTATTCACATAGGGTTTTATGATTTTTTGCAGAGTCTCAACTTGACGTAAAGGGTCTTCAGCTTTAAGTGACAGAGTAACATGATATTTGTTATTAAAAAAATGTGTCGATGCAACAGCGCTTGTTGTGACGCCAAGACGTGATTTACTGTTCAAATCTGCAGTAATTATTGGCGACAAATCAGTTTTTTTCTGTCGAATATCTGCAAGTGGTAAAACCATTCTCATTGTCACACGGTCTTTAACTGTTTTTAAATAGTTGACCATATTCTTAAGTTCGCTGACGTTATCGATCGATTCAAGTGCGAGTAATCTATTTTTAGGTAAGGCTAATAAAACATTTCTGGCAAAAAAGACTTTTTGCTTACCATGAACATCAAATCGCAATTGATATTTGCGGCCAATACGACTGATTGATTTAAGAACATAACCTCTACGAACTTGTTTTTCTGGAATTAAACCCTCAATAACATCAAAGATTTGTTGAGTCAGGATCGAGGCCCCTTTTTTAAAACGCCAAGAGTTCTCGTCAAAATTTACTGTTTCTAAGTCTAATTCTTTTTTAAGCTTTAATAAAACTTTGTCGTTTTTAGAAAATTCATAACCACCCCATTCTTCAGATTGAATGGATTGAATTTTTCCGCCCCAGCGAGACCCCGCTTCAAAAAGTCTGAAAGGAATTTTTAATTTTTTCAGTTCATAGGCTGCATAAAGACCAGAAATACCACCACCAATAATGATCACTTCTTGGTTAAAATCAAATTCATCTTCAATCAAATATTCGTCTAGTGTTGAACAGCCAGTATGAGTCAAAAAGGCCGGCGCCGCCAACAGCGGAGCCAAACGACATGCTGTCGATATCAACTTCCTGCGTCCGAGATTAAAGGGCTTACTTTTCATATATAAATGATGCTATCTTGAAGTTATGCTAAGTACAATAAATCTTGAGCCTTTTTTTGATGAAATTGATCAAAAAAATTGGACCATTCTGCCGTTTGAAACTTCATTTGCTCTGGAAATACTATCAACGGCGCAGCAGATTTATTCAGAAGGCTTATTTCAATTGGCTCATACAACCAACGATCAAAGTGGAACTATCAGAAATGATCAAACATTTTGGTTAGATCACAACGCTATGACCAAAAACCCACTGAATCAAAAAATATTTAAAATTTTGGATCGAATTTTATCTGAACTTAAATCCTACTACCGCCTTTCCTTAGACCATAGCGAATGTCATTTTGCCCATTATCAAACAGGGAATTTTTATAAAAAGCATTCCGATCAAACAGCCCAAAACAATAAACGTTTTTTTTCATTTGTGATTTATCTGAATGAAAATTGGCTTGAAGAAAACGGTGGAAGGCTTGTCGGTTATGATTCGAACGACGCGGAAATTTTTAATATTTTGCCTAAAATTGGACAGATGATTATTTTTAAAAGCGACATCATACACGAAGTCTTAATCTCCAGTCGTCCGCGCTGGTCACTGACTGGATGGTATAGGGTTTCATGAAAAAAAATCATTTTACCGAACTCGTTATTAAAGATATTTTATTTAGTCGATTAAACTATCGCTTACTCATTGTTTTACTGGCCCTTATAGCAACACTGACTGGCCTTCTTGTTCCTTATTATCAGAAAAGCTTCATGCTTCAGTTTGATATTCAGTTTTTAGCTGTCTGTACTTTTTTAGCCTTAGTTTCTTTTTTAACCATGCAATTAACGACGTACATAGGCCAAAGAGAAGCATTAATGTGCCAGCGTGTTCTTTCTGAAAAAATTTACAATCACATTTTAAGCTTAAAAGCCTTAGCTGTTAGAAATCGCACAGTCGGAGAAATGGTATCTCTTTACACAACTGATGTGCCCAGTGCCACCATGTGGCTAGAGCAAACTATTCCTTACGCGCTAACCACGGCCTTTCCTTTGATAGTGACCCCATTTTTTCTTTATTATGTTTATGATATACCGATCGTGTTTACAGCATCAATGATTGCCGTGATTATTATCGTTAATTTAGCTTTAGCCCGTAGACAATCTTTTTTCTTTTTTAAATTTAAAATTCTAGCCGCACAAAGAATGGGTTTAGTTAATGAATGGATTCAAAATATCCGCGGATTAAAATCACTAAACTGGATCACAGGCTTCGAGAAAAAAATTATCACAAAACGAATCGAAGAAACTAATAATCGCATTGCTATGGTCACTAACGGTCAGCTGATGAATTCAATCTCTTCGAGTATTACTTTCTGGCTTAATTTATTTGTGATTTGGTTTATAGTTTACATAAGCCCAGAACTGACTGCTAAAATTCATTTAATTACATTATTGTGGGTCATGGGTGTTTTTCTTTCTAGGCCGCTTAGACAATTGCCTTGGTTTTTTACAATGATGTTTGATGCCTGGACATCTATTAAAAGACTAGGTGAATTTTTTGCTCTCAGTAACACGGATTGCATCATAAAAAACCAAAACTCTGTAGCTAATGACAATTTAGTTCTTGATGTAAAAAACTTAAATTTGCATTTAGACGGAAAAGTATTTTTAAAAAATATTAATCTTGAAGTAGCTAAATCTGAAATAGTGGCCCTTATTGGTCCTGTTGGCAGTGGTAAATCTACTTTTTTAAAATCATTGATGAAAGAAACACCTTTTAGCGCTGATTCATTAGTGATTTCACAATATAATTTTTTACCCCAAGAAAGCTTTATCTTAAGCGCCAGTGTTTATGAAAATATTGTGTTTGATTACAATCCTGATCATAAAAATAAAACTCAGGCACTGAACGCATTGCAAAAAGCGCAGTTTGATCTAAATCAAGATCGTCTTAAGAAGGGCTTAGACACAATCATTGGCGAACGTGGATTAAATATTTCTGGCGGCCAAAAACAACGACTTAATTTAGCAAGGCTATTTTACAATCCAAAACCTTTATTTCTTTTGGACGACCCGTTAAGCGCCATAGATGTTGGAACCGAAAAAAAATTAATTGAAACTTTTTTATATTATAAATCAATTGGACATAGTTTTCTAGTCACTACGCAAAGATATGAATTTCTTCAATTTTGTGACCGTATTATCTACATGGATCAAGGAGAAATTAAATTCATAGGTGATTTTAAAGCTCTTTGTCAAAATCAATTTCTCAGTGATTTTATCAAAGGTGATAAGTCTGATACACAGATTGGGGGAAACCCTTATGTCTAAAAAAGCATTTTCAAAAAATATTTTTGATACTTTGCTGCAGGCCTATCGTCCTTTTATTTTTAAATTATTGATCGTATGTCTACTTGGCTTTATTGGTCGTTTTCTAATCTTATCAAACGCTCAACTGATTGGTCGTTTTTACGATGACAATCCTGTGATCACAACAGAATTACTTCAATCGTTGGCCAAACATATTTTCTTTATTTTAAGTATTTCATTTATAATGACAGTTATTTACCGAACTGTTTTTTCAAGATTGTCAGCATTAGCTGTGTCACGGCTATATGACGAAACCACTTACCGCGTATCACGCTACCCGCTTAGTTTTTTTGATCAAAACCCTGTTGGTCGAATCACTACCCGTTTTTCAAGTGACTATGGGAACATTTTTAGATTGTTCGGCGGTCCTCTAGCCGAGTTTTTATCTATTCTTTTTGATTTGATTTCTATATTTATCTTAATTGCGATGGTGCATTCTTATTTTTTATTAAATCTTATAGTAGCTTCTATAATGTTTGTTTATATATTAAAACGAAATCAACTTAAACTGCGCGCTAACCGTCGTGAATTATCTATTTTAAGATCGCCATCAGTGGCCCATTTTTCAGAAACAGTTCAAGGTCACTTATCAATTAGACAAACAGATAAATCTAAATCATTTATTGATCGTTTTAATTTTCTTGATCAAGTCTTTTTAAAAGCTAAATTTTTAGTAAATCGAAATGTGATGCAGTTTTCTGCGGAGCTCAATATAATCTCAGCTTTATTATTTTTCGCCAACGGTTATTTAGGGATACATTTAGCTAAAACTCAGTCCTTAGGTGCTGGGCAAATTGCCATTGTTCTGGGTTTTACCATATTAGCGACTAATACCTTACAAATGTTTTTCGAATGGTATTCTCAGTTTGAAGAAGCTTTAGTTGGCGTTGAAAGATTAGATGAGTACTTGAGGGCTCCGTTAGAAGATGGTGCTTTTCTACCAATCTATGCCGATTTTAAAACACATCATCCACAAAAATCTAAAGATATCGCTTTACCCAAACAAAATAAAAATAAAGCTGATGACATTCTCACAGTTGAAAATCTAAGTTTTCGTTACCCGACTCAAAACCAAGAAGGTCACGAGCCCATATTGTCTCATATTAGCTTCAAGCTTAAACATGGTGAAAAATTAGGGATCATTGGCCGAACCGGTGCTGGTAAATCAACTTTAATAGCGGCGTTGTTGCGACTTTATCCTATCGAAAAAGGTGTGATCCTTATTAATAATGAGTATCAAGCGGATATTGAAAATCATAGAAAACAGTTTTCTTTAATATCGCAGGATCAGTTTTTTATTAAGGGTTCACTACGGGATAATTTAGATTTGTTTGCACACTACACCAATGAAGACTTAAAAAACTGTCTACAAACCGTGGGGCTTCAGTTTTCTTTAGATATGCAAATTGAAGAAAAAGGACAAAATTTATCTCATGGTGAAAAGCAATTGATCAGTCTTTGTCGTGGCTTGTTACAAAATGCTGAAATTTTTATATTTGATGAAGCCACAGCCAATATTGACCCTCAATCAGAAAAATTGATTGAGAAGGCCCTTAAGCAAACTTTATCTACAAAAACACAGATTCGTATAGCCCATCGACTGCAAACTGTTCAGGACTGCGATAAGGTGCTGTGGCTTGAAAATGGTCAAATAAAAAAGATCGGTTTACCACAAGAAGTTCTTGTCGCCTTTGAATCCGCAAGGTAAAAATGAGACATGACCGATGACAAAAAAGAATTTCAAAATTCTGAAGTAGAAAACAGCACACCAGTTGACCAACTCATGGAATTAATTGGTGCGGATTCTATTCGTACCAACTGGAGCCAAATGTCTCAGTCTGCCCGTCATGAGGCTTTTTTTAATTTGACCAGAACTGATGCTGAAGAATTGTTTTTAAGTTTAACAGCACAGGATCAATACCCATTAATTAAAGATCATTCATTACTTGAAAAAAGATCATGGATTCGCCTATTGGCACCGGATGATGCAGCCGATCTCATTCAAGAAGCCGACACCGATCAACGTGAAGACTTACTGACATTGCTTGATCCGCAAACAAAGCGAGAAGTCAGTGCGCTATTAGCCTACGCTGAAGATAACGCCGGCGGAATCATGTCGTCGCGATTTATTCGTTTACGTCCACATTTAAGCGTTGATGAAGCTATTAGCTACATTCGTTTACAGGCAAAAACTCAAGTTGAAACAATTTATTACGCCTACGTTTTATCACCGGAACAAAATCTTTTAGGTGTTGTTTCTTTTCGTGAATTATTTTCATCAGCTCCACAGAAAAAAGTTGAAGATATCATGCACACTGATGTGATTCAAATTCCCGTAGATCTTGACCAAGAACAAATCGGTCAGATTTTTTCTCAGCATGATTTAATGGCCTTACCTGTTATTGATGAAAATAAAAAAATGGTCGGTATCATCACGTTCGATGATATCGCAGAAGCCGTTCAAGAAGAAGCCACTGAAGATATTCATAAAATTGGTGGTATGGAAACTTTAGATGCTCCTTATTTACAAATTACTTTCTCTGAAATGTTAAAAAAACGTGCTGGATGGTTAATAGTTTTACTGATTGGCGAAATGTTTACTGCGACAGCATTAGGCTATTATGAACACGAAATCCAAAGAGCCGTTGTTCTGGCCATGTTTTTACCTTTGATTATTAGCTCTGGTGGTAATTCTGGTTCACAAGCGTCGACACTGGTTGTTCGTGCGATGGCATTGGGTGAAGTTCGATTAAAAGACTGGTGGCGTGTTCTTGTTCGTGAGATTTCAACAGGGCTTTGCCTAGGAGTTATTCTAGGACTCGTGGCAATGGCGCGGATATACTTTTGGCCGTGGCGTGAAACCATGTATGGTCCACATTATAAGTACATTGCTTACACCGTAGCAGCCTCAATTGTTGGCGTCGTTCTTTGGGGAACGATTTCTGGATCAATGCTGCCATTTTTACTGCGAAGATTAAAGCTGGATCCTGCTTCTGCATCGGCACCAGCTGTTGCTACGATTGTCGATGTGACAGGCCTAGTGATTTATTTCACAATGGCCAGTCTGATTTTAAAAGGACTATTGTTATAATTTATGAGCTTTAATTAAGTGGGCTGTAAGCCCACTGTCCATGTTTGAATTTGAGCTTTTAATGATTCAGTGACTTCAGTGAATCGTACACCGAACGCGCCGTGGGCTGCTGACCAAACCACTTCGCCTTCAATTTCCTCATTCATATCACCAATTTTAAGCTTAATTTTTTGACCTTGAGTTACATTTATATCAGTTTTAAATGATAGACCACCCAATGACACAGTCTCTGAAGCTGAATCAATAACTTGATCACCGATTTGGATCATGACTTGTTTTGCTAATTCAAAACGCTCGTATTTACGAACATATCCACGCACTGGTTTAACAGCTTTACGTCTTAATACAAAAGCTAACATTAACGGCGCTAAAGCCATACCAAAAACTAATCCAATTTCAAAAAGTTCGCTACTTAATCCCCAAACAGATGTACTTGATGATGTCGAACTAGAAACTAATTTAACAAGTCCACATCCACCGCCACCGCCGCCAGCTGCTTCGCTTGATGCCACTGAACTAGAATCTAATTTGTAAACCGGAGAATACGACGGCAACCAAGACGCTGTCGCCACGGCACCTTTTGCTTGATTAATTGCAGTCAGTGCGTTTACTCGGCCTTCAACAACAGCTAAATTATTTAATGCAGATATTAAATCGGCAGAACCTAAAACGATTCCTTTAATTTGGTAAGCTGATAATTGTGTAGCTTCACGGGCAATCAATGCTGCAAGTCCCGCAACAAAAGGTGCTGCCATTGATGTTCCACTTAATGATTGAAAACAATTTGTAAAAAGATTTGCTTCGATAGCGCAATGAGTTCCTGGAATAGTACTTAATATTGACGAACCCGGAGCAAAAATATGAACTAAGTTTGAACTATAATTTGAAAAATAAGATCTTTGATCTGAACTAGTTGATGCACCTACGCTGATATTACTTGGTGTATCATAAGCTGCTGGATACATCGGTGTTGAATCAATATTTACACCGCTATTACCAGCAGCACTAACTAAAACAACATTGTTATCATATGCAAATTTATAAGCATCATGTAAAGATCTTGAATAGCTTGCGCCACCCCAAGAATTATTAATGACTTTGGCACCATTATTAACAGCATAATAAATTGCATTGATTGCATTAGCAGTTGTTCCTGAACCATTTGCGTCTAAAAATTTCAGGGCCATAATTTTTATTTTTGCTTCACGCACCGGAACTTTTAAAATATCTTGTCCCACGCCTAAAATAATACCTGCCACATGTGTTCCGTGATTTTTATCATCGTACATTGAACCAGAATTCGCCACAAAGTTCCAGCCATTGATATCATCGATGTAGCCGTTGCTATCATCATCAACGCCTGCGACTCCATTTTTTTCAGCTGCATTTTCCCAAATACTATTTGAATTAACAAAAACCGCATGACGAATATCAACGCCTGTATCAACAACGGCAACAATTGGTTTAGTGCCTTGATTATAAGGCATAGCGACAGCCCATGAGTCTTTGACTTGAGTTTGTGTGCCTGATTGACCGTAACTATCGGTACCAGCTGGTGCTACACCTTGTGCATTTTGACTGCCTTCATCTTCATTGGGATCAAGACTTAATATATAGTTAGGTTCGATGAATTCAACATCTGGATGTTCTTTTAATAGACTTAATTTCGCATCAGTAACTTGATCCAAATGCATCATACCAGCTTGTTCGAACTTACGACGAACTCTCATTTCACCTAATTTTTGAATTAATTTTTGACCGCGATCAGCAGCCACTTTATTGGCAAAAGAACGGGCTTTCAAAGCCGCTTTACGACCGCCAGCGCTGAATTTATCACCACCAGAGTCTTCAGGCACAGGTTGGCTTCTGAATTTAACAATGTACTCCCCTGAAGCAACTTGCGTCTGAGCAAGGGACGGTAGACTGATCATCATAAGCATCGCAATTACAATAGTATTATGGCTTTTTGACATATAAATAATTATCGCCAGAAATCTGAAAATTCTAAAGTTCAACAGCACCGAATCTCACAATAACACAACTCACATTTGTTGACTCAGCCATAGAAGTTATAAACTATATAGGTATGTCTCAATTACGGAAAATATTCATCAGCGGCTTAGTCTCATTTTTACCCATTGTTCTATCTATTTATGTGATTACATCTGTGTTTGGCTTGGTTGAAAACTTTTTAGGTCAATATATCCGTTTAGTACTACCCGACGGATCTTACATTCCAGGCTTAGGTTTTTTAGCGACTTTGTTATTAATTTTATTATGTGGTGTTTTAGTTAATAATTTTATGACTGCAGCTTTGATTGCAAAAATTCAAGAAAAACTAACTGAAATTCCGCTGATTAAAATCATCTATTCACCACTTCGTGATTTAATGAATTTATTTGCCAAAGGCCAAGAACAAAGAACTTTACAAAAAGTTGTTCTGGTTCATTTGTCTGTACATCAAACAGTGATTGGCTTAGTTACACGAGAATCCTTCGAAGATCTTGGTGTGAAATTAACTTTCAAAAATGAAAGAATTGCTGTTTACATCCCCATGAGCTACGGCCTCGGTGGCTACACTGTTTTAGTGAATAAACTTGAAATAGAGCCAATTGATATGCCTATTGAAAAAGCCATGAGTTTAGCTTTAACAGGTTGGATTAAAACAGACACTGAAAGCAGCAGTAAACATAAATATACAAAGAAATGAGTCGGACTATCCTATGAGTCAAAGAACAAAATCTACGATTGATAAAGCTCTCGACATTAATTTAGACCTCATGAAATATGGTTCATTTGCTGAAATCGGCGCAGGCCAAGAAGTCGCCCGTCAGTTTTTTCAAGCTGGTAAAGCATCACAAACTATTGCCTTAACAATTTCAGCTTACGACATGACTTATAGTGATATCATTTACGGTAAAGAAAAGTCAGGCCGTTATGTCTGTGAATCAAGACTTCGTAAAATGCTTGAAAAAGAATATACAAAACTGATCGACCGATTAGATTCAACCCGCGGATCAAAAACAACTTTTTTTGCTTTCGCTGACACTGTTGCAACAGCATCAAATAATCAGGGCTCAAAAAGTCATGGCTGGATGGGCGTTCGCTTTCAACATAAGCCCCAAAGTGCTCCGTCTGAAGTGATGCTCCACATGCGTTTATTAGATAAACATCGCCTGCAACAACAAGATGCTTTAAGTATTTTAGGTGTTAATTTAATTCACTCTGCATTCTACAGCACAAAAGACACTGAAACTTTTATTGATCATTTATTTGACGATATTAAAACAGGATCCATCAGTGTAGATGCGATTCATTTTAGTGGTGAAGCTTTTAAGCACTTTAATGAAATTAAAGCTAACTTATTGATGGTTGAAAAAGGCTGGAGCGACGCTGTTTACATTAACCCAGAAGGACAAATTCAAAACCCGAGTGATGGCCTATGGGGAAAAAATATTCTTGTGCAACGGGCGTTCTATCACCCTGTTACAAATACGCATATTGATGTGGCTGATAAAGGCCAACAGCACTTTATAAAAGAATTTGGTTTGAAGGCAAATGACACGACAACTGTTTTTGAATTTAATTTTAACAACCGAATTAAAAAATCAACTTTGTCTGTTGAAGAAGCTTTAGTTAAAGTTGAAATGCTTTCGACATTAAAAAAACCAATCTTAGTCACTAATTTTTCATTGTTTTATCAGTTAAAAGAATACTTACGACTTATTTCAGATAAGCCATTAGGCATAGTGATTGGTGCGTCTAATTTAGAAAAATTATTTGATGAGAAATTTTATTCAGATTTAAGTGGTGGTTTACTTGAAGGCATGGGCAAATTATTAGACCAGTCTACACGTCTATATATTTACCCTCATAAAACACCACTCATTTGTATTCAAACGAAAAGCTTTAACCCCAACAAAAACATTCGAAACGTTTATTCTCATTTAATTGATAATAAACTGATTCAAGATATTTCAGGTTGTGATCAAATTACAGAATTTATTCATTCAGAAGATATTGTGAAGCTGATGAAGAAGAAAGATTCTTCTTGGAAAAAACTTGTTCCGCATGAGATTCAAAACATCATTGCGAAACAAGTTAAATAAGACTCTAAACTTTATGTCTAAACATGATCAATCCATGTGTCACATCATACGGTGATACAGAAACTGAAACACGGTCTCCGGGAACGATACGAATGTTAAATCGTTTCATTTTTCCACAGACTCGAGCAGAAATACTGACTCCATTGTCTAAAACAACAGAATAAATACCGCCGCCCTTAAGATCTACGATTTTGCCATCAAGGCTAATCAAATCGTCTTTAGCCATTAGAAATTTCTTCTAGGTCTATTTCCGCCGCCGCCGCCGCCGCCACCAAATCCACCAGTGCGTGGTTTAGCTTCCATTGGTTTTGCGATTGCTACATTAACTGCGCGTCCCGCTAATTCTTTGCCGTTTAATGCATTAACTGCATTATCAGCAGCTTCGTCAGTTGCCATTTCGACAAATCCGAAACCACGTGAACGACCTGATTCACGATCAGTTATGATTTTAGCATCAACAACTTCACCAGCTGAAGATACAAAGTCAGCTAATTCATCAGATGTTACACTGAAAGAAATTTGGCTAATGTATAGTTTGTTTTTCATGTTCTTTTCCTCTTTTAACATCATGTAAGCTTAAGTGCTTCATGATTTTTTTCTAAATAAAATGTCAGATTTAAAGAGGTTTAGATACTAATAGAAGACTATAAGACAAAGCACTCATATAAAACAAAGACTTAGCTCAATTAAACACAGTTCATTCTGTAACGCAACCCTGTATTGAAAATTATGCCTAAAGCAGCTTTTAAAGCATTATAAACGCTTTAAACCCTAAAAGAAGCCCTGATTTAAATGTTAACGAACAATTCCGATAAGCTAAAAGTATGGATATTAAAGAGGTCACCAAATACATTAAGCAGAACTCAAACAAGGGTTTACTAGAAACTACTCTTGAACTTATGCAAAATAAGTTTGAATTCAATCTTATTATTCTTATCGACAATGCAGATCGATCAAAAGTTTTAGGTCACAAATTTTTTAACTCGTACGAACCCTTACAACAATATATTGCCCACCTGCCTATGAAATATGGCTTTATGTATTTTCATAAAAACAATAATACATACAATGCTGGTGTTAGTTTTTTCGATCAGGGCTGGATGTGTGTTTACGACGACGCAAAAGCAACTATCACCGATTACTACGATGACATTTCAAATTCCTTAGATGAATGTACATCCCTTGATTATGATTCTAAATTTCATACTAATAAAATCATTACAGGAGCTGCGTAGGAATTACAGCTTGATCCAGATAAATTTCATTAAGCGCGTCTACAACTAGTACAGTTTTATCAATTGAATTTAGCTGATTAAACTGGTTCATATTATGTTTAAAGTAGTACTTAACATACATTTTATAATCAAAAATAAAAAATACTTTTGCATCACGATTATCAAGATAGGATAATAATAAATTTCTTTCTAACTTCAATCTGGATTTATCTTTAAGTACAACAGAGAAACAAATCATCAAATCTAATTTAACATAAAAAGTGATTCGGTAACTGCCCTTTTCTAAAAAGTATTGTTCTTCGATTTGATCTAGAAACTCTCTGAGGACGATATAGCATTCTTTTTCATTCATGAAGAAAGGCTATGCAAATAAAAGCTCAGGCTTATGAAGAAATAAAGCAAGAACAGCACTATACATGATTCGAGAATCGAATTTTAGTCAAACTACCTAAACTCATAAGCTAATATATGCGACATAGTAGCGAAAAAAAAAGCAGATTTAAATCCTACTTCAAATCACCCGATAAGCTAAAAGTATGGATATTTTGGGGATCAAAGACTTATTCGCAGCAAACAAAACTAATGATCTACAGTCATTGGCCCAATCTATTTTAAAATCTAAACCAGACCAGTTTATTCTATTGTTCTTAGATGATTCAAAAACAAAAATTTTAGATGAAATGATTTTCAAAACTGATTCAGATCTTGAAAAATACCTATTTCAATTGCCCATGAACCATAACTTACTCATGTTCTATTATCGTAATGATACTCAGTATGCGGGCGCTAGATTTCTTATGGAAAGTTGGTCTTATAAACTCATCAACGAAGTTTGCATATTGGACCACTACAATCATGTAGTTCGCTACAGATATCAGTTTAAAAGCGCACAACAACTGATGAATGAGCTCGTCAAAGAAATAATTTCACAAATAAAATCTAAAGCAAGTTAATCGGAATTTTCGCAGAATACAAATAGATTTCGTTCAAAGCAAT
>JAYUQO010000004.1:0-2377 GCA_043756765.1 Bdellovibrio sp.
CTTTGACGATAAACTTTTCGGCTGTTGCTGATGGATTGAGTGTTAACTACAACTGTATGCAGTAGTAAAAAAGACTGACTTTAGCATCTGCATCATCATAAAAATCTATTCCGCAATAGTTTTCAAAAATAAGGACTTATAAAAACCGCTCAATGCATTACCATTAGAGTATGAAGCAAGTAAAAGAAATGGCCTTAAGTATCAAAAAAGTAGGTTTGAAAAAATCATTCAAACGTTATGGCTGGCATATGGTTTCTTTGGTTGTGCTTTATTATTTAATCAGAGACACCATTTTGTATATTATTATTCCTTATTGGATAGCGACTTCATTTTAAAATGAAAAACTTAACGGTTAAAAATAGGTTTAAGCGCCACAATACCAAGTTTAATAAAAAATAGAATTCCACTTAAACTTTTAGATGGTGACATCACGATGCAACGGATAACAAAACAGAGTTTTTAAATGAAAAAGTTTTTTATTTTTATAGAATCGAAAAGTTGCAGTAAGCAGGGTTCACCTTTGCTTATATTGTTCTTGATGGCGTTTTTGTGAAAAACCAGTTCTGTTGACATGTGGTCATTTTTACGGTTAAAATGACCACATGATAAAAAGACTACTTTTTGAAAAATTGCGAAAATCACCTAAAAGTGTATTATTAGTCGGTCCTAGGCAGGTTGGTAAATCGACTTTGCTGAAATTGCTTAAACCAGAAAAAATTATTAATCTTTCAAATGAAGCCGAATTCATTAAAATATCCAGTGATCTGGAAATGTTTGAATCGCTAGTTGAGGGTAAAAAAACAGTATTAGTGGACGAAGTTCAGCGAATTCCGGGCTTATTAAACACCATTCAAAGCCTGATCGATGATTCGAAAATTATTTTTTTCTTATCGGGCTCAAGTGCTCGTAAATTACGTCGGGGTCAGGCCAATCTTTTGCCAGGCAGAGTTTTCATGTTCAGCATGGGTGGGCTAAGCCTTAAAGAGCTAAATTATGAAATAGATGTAGCCAAAGCGTTATCAGTAGGTTTTTTGCCCGAGCCTTACTTAGAAAAAAATAAAAGCATTGCTGAAAAACTTTTAGAAAGTTACTCGCAAGCTTATTTAAAAGAAGAAGTGCAAGCAGAAGCA
The DNA here is from genome assembly GCA_043756765.1 of Bdellovibrio sp. GTDB lineage: Bacteria > Bdellovibrionota > Bdellovibrionia > Bdellovibrionales > Bdellovibrionaceae > Pseudobdellovibrio. The sequence goes on from JAYUQO010000004.1 coordinate 1,131, forward strand.
TTAACTAGAAATTTACAGGGATTTATCCGCTTTCTGAATGTCATGGCAGAATCCTCAGGTCGTATTCTTGATTTTTCAAAAATCTCTTCAAAATCAAAAGTTTCCCGTTCAAGTATAATTAGATTCGTCGAAATTTTAGAAGACACCTTGGTTGGGTCTAGAGTTGAAGTTTTTAGTCTGGCAGAGGGCGCTGATGTGATCAAACACCCTAAATTTTACTTCTTTGATCCCGGGGTGTTGAATGGCTTATTGGGTAATTTTGTCGTATCTAAAGATAGAATTGGTTCGCTGTTAGAGCATTTAATTTTTTCACAATTAAAAAATTCAGCGCAGGCTTTGGATCAAAAGTTAGAAGTGTTTTATTTTAGAACTCGTCATGACGTCGAAGTGGATTTTGTCATTCACTGGAAGAAAAAAATATTTGCCATCGAAGTTAAATCGAATAGCGTTAGCAAAAGCGATTTATCTGGTTTAAAGAAATTTAAAGAGTACTACCCAAAAGTCAGTCAGTGTTTTGTTGTTTCACCCAAAGAAAAAAGTCGCAACCAAGACGGTATCGTCATTTGTGGAATCTCTGAATTATTTAAGCAGCTTGGAATGTAAATCGGAATCAAAAATAAGGACTTATAAACACGTAGATTTTATGCATACCGTCAACTTATGAAACAAGTAAAGAAATGTTGTGCTGTATTATTTAATCAGAGACACCATTTTATATATTTAAATTCTGTATTGGATCGCGACTCATTCTAAAATGAAAAACATTGCTATCAAAAATATATATCCCGCTGTGCGTGACGATATTGCAGACTTGAATCAGTTCGTCCGTTGCTATCGAAATTCAGATGTTGGATCCATCTTTAATTTTTTAATCATCACGGGCGACAATATTGATATCGCCCTCAAAGATAGCGCTGCGTTCGTGATCGATCCAAATTAAAGCGGCGATGCTAAGGTCACTTCAAATGAGCGGCAAAAACATGGAAGACGAAGTCAAAACAGCATTTGCTGATTTGCAGGCAGGCAAGTTTTAAGACTATTTTGGTGCATAACCGAGAAAGTCTTAACTTTTTCGGTTATGCACCGGAAATGTATGACGGGGCAGTCACCTATTTTGGTCTGCAAGTTTGCCATTCGATTTCAATTGCAACTTCGAGCCCTGGATGGAACACTTTTTTCAACCAGATGAAACACTTTACGGACACCATTTATTACAACATTGAAAGCTCAGACGCTTGGCTGAAAGA
>JAYUQO010000005.1:0-6190 GCA_043756765.1 Bdellovibrio sp.
TAGGATGGCTGTTTACAGTGGGCTTGTAAGGTCAGGACTGAGCACCGAAGCAGCATCTGCAAAAGCAAAAGATATGGCTGTAGCGATTTTTAACAATCCAAGTGCTACTATTTTTTATTTAAAGACGTTGTTAACTGCGAAGCAATCAGATCAAATTTCTAACACAGCATTGTTTGATATAACCGGCGATCGGACTTTCCAAAATCTGTCTGACGACCAAAAGGGAATAATATTCTTATTTGGCGGATCAAATAAATCGAAAAGAAAGACGATTCTAAGCGAACTGAAATCCTTAGAGAACTTGCTTCCGCCTGCATTGCGAACTGAAGAAATAATTTCTAACCCGTTTGTTGCCGTAATATTGTACCTGGAAGTATTCGGTACCAACCCAGCTAGGTTAAATTTAGCGATTGAAAGAAGTCAACTTACGGCTGCCCAATTAGCGTCGATAAAGGAATATGTCACCATTCACAAGCTAGAACTTCAAAATTCAGAAGATTTAAGGACATTGCACTATCCAGAAGATTACAAAAAGCCAGCAGAATTTTTACCGTTTAAATCTGCACCTCAACTTTTTCAGAGCAAGGCCGCAAGTCAGTTACGTCGCATATTTATAAGTGGTCGAGAGCCAAATGAAGGAATCACATTAGCTGATCTTGGACGAGACCAATTATTTTTGACAATGGCACACAATATTCGATACTTGAATGCAAAACTATCTAAAGAGCGCGAAACTAATTCTGAAGCTCATCTTTTAATGATGGATAGTGACGGAACTATAAAAAAAGTCGACTATGATACTGTCAAAACGTTCGATACTTCCTCGAATGAGGAAATGCATTTATCAATTTTGAGGATTGATGGCATAAGATCACATAACGGCGCAAAATCCCTACAAATTTCAAAGCCAATAGTTGGACATGATATTCACGTTTTCGGTTTCCCAAATGCACGACGACTTGTTAAGTCTGCGCAAAACAATGGTTTGGTAAATCCGGACTATTCAACGGGAAAAGTTGTTGCCGTCGAAAATGGAAACATTACTACGACTGCACTAGGCGCCATGGGAAGCAGCGGGTCTTTGGCGATGAACTCACAAGGACAGATAGTTGGAATACTTTGGAATAATTCGCCAAGTTTTAGATCAGTTAGAACTGACAGCGAAACAATTAAGTCCGCTTATGAATTTGGAAATCTTTTAACGCCGCAAGATTATTCATATTTTGTCGGCCTTGACGAACTATTTTCTTTTTTAAAATCGAAGTAGTAACGTTTTATTTCCAGTCAATTCCCAAGCCAATTAGAGTTCGTTTGTGATAAACTCTTTACGAAGCTTTCTTTTTTGGTAACTGATACGCAAATTTATTTTTATAATGTTTCCAAGTTGTTTCGATTGATGAGTGTCCTAAGAAAGTTGAAATATCCTCTAACTGATAGCCTCGTCCAAGCATCAAATCAGTAAAGCCTTTCCTTGGTGAATATAGACCAATATGTTGATCATCAAAAAATCGACGGAGCGTCTTTACCAAGGGCGCTGCAAGCTTTCCACTTTGAATTAATTTAAGCGCAGCCTTTTGTTCAGGTTCATTCACCGGGATAATTTTCCAGCGTTTGTCTTTTGAATACTTTGTTAACTTGCTTTGGTAAACGTGAAGAATATCAATTTTATTCTTTTTATCGAATTGTATTTTATAATACTGGTTTTTTTTACCTTTTTTCAGTTGGTTGATTTCAGATGGTCTTAAACCAAAAAACAATCCAATAAAAAGCCAGTTCCACTTTTCAGCTAAACCATTTAACTGAAATGATGACTTTAATTTTCTAAGCTCTTGCCACTGCATAGAAGTCGCGGGTCTTGCAAGGTTTTTTACACTGTCTCTCGCTTCTGCAATTGAATTGTATCTTATTCCAATTTTAGGAATTGGTTCAAAGAACTGTCCAGTCCTTCGGGCGCAAAAGCTCCCCCATTTGTTACAAATTTTAGTTATTCTTTTTATGTAATCGGACGACCATTTTCTTTTTTCATAGTAATTAAAAATATCAAATCGCTTTTCGTAATACTCTTTAAAATTTATTTTAAGTTCACTGAGCATTTTGTTTGCGGCAACCCAATGTTGATCGACTGTTTTAAGTCTACTGAGGTTTGTTGAATATTCCTTTTGTAATTCTCTCTTAAATTCTGCGACGAGAGTAGCTGGGAGAGCGTAGTTGTTTAGATAGCTGTTGTTCTGCACTTGAACTGTGGTTTGGATGCTTATTCTTTTTTTGTAAGCTTCCTGTTGGTTGTATTCTTTCGCTGCGCTCTTAGCTTGCTGTAACGACATTGAACTATGAATATTGTATGTTGGATAATTCTGCGGATGGATTGTGGTTCGTTTTCGTTCCGGAGTCCATACTTCCATGATTATTCTGAAACCGTTTTTTGATATGACGACAAATATGCCCATAATTACCTTTCGGAAATTCGGGTGAGAAACTAAATTAGACTGGACTTGGAGTTATTATATCCCCATAACCACACCAAAAAAGTGGGGGTTTTTGATCTTAAGCTATTGATATTGCTCAATAATTGGTGCCCAGTGAGGGATTACAAAAGGCACCTTTTGGTAGTTTATTAACCATTATGAAGAGTTGTCAAGAATTGTTAAATCGTATTAGATTTCAAATAGTTAACAGCAAATTTATGAAAAAATGAGAATTCAAATTATTAGGAAAAGTTAAGCTTTTTGAAACAGAGTCACCCAAAATCCGCCCAAAATTTAAACCCGACAACTTTGTGGTTACTTTAATATTTCTGACTTAAAAATTCTAATCAAGCGCAGGCAACTTGAAATGACTGCGAATTGATTTTAATCGATTTAAAATGGATGCCTTTTTTTAAGTCATCGAAAATATCTCGTAACTTATAAAATCTTTCATATTCCGTAGAAGCGACCACCATGCGAATATATTTGTCTTTATCTAAATCTAAAGGTGACTCAGAGGCCTCAAGTCGTTGAATCGTACGTAACGACATCTTTAGCTTTTTGGCGAACGCAGCCTGGTCCCAGCCAACTTGCTTTCGAAGGAATACAATTTCTTTGCCTGTTAATGCAGTATCTTTTTTAAGCAACGTATCTTTGATAGCTTCGTGTATTTTAATTAAGTTTCCGTAGTGAATGATTTCTTCACCACAATTAGAACACGTTGAAACTTCGACTTTATCGATCGTTATAAAATCAAGACCACAGTCTTTGTATTTTATACTTTTTTTAACCGTCTTCATTGGCTTTTTTGAATCACAACTTGGACATTTCATTACTAGCTCCTATTAATTTTAAAAACAGTTATAACTAAAACACCGTGCGGATTTTCAATAAATGAAATCACTACGCAAATTTTATTTGTCTTCAATCTGTATCGCCAAATATCATTTTTAAACTCAGGCTCATCAGTGATTCTAGAATCCGTAGAGGCTAAAACATTAACTGCGTCGACTGTAGTTAATTTATCATTCTTAAGTTCTTCTCTGGCATGTCTGGTAAAAGAAATATGACCATCATCAGACATGATTTTAGATAATAGCTTTCGAGCTTGCTCTTTGTTTAGGCGCTTATGTGACACACTGTCAGTATATGACAAAATGGCGTGTTTGTAAATAGTGATTAAAACTGGCGTATTGGCTTATATTCGATTTAAAGCAATTTAGCATGAAGTCGCCATTGAAAATTTAGCTTTTTTGAGGTCAGTCTATCATCGAATTTGTAACATTACGAAGTTCTGACCAAATTTTCTCAAGTAATGCGAAGTCAATTTTATTATCAATAGAAAAATGTAGAGGGATCATTAAATATCCAACTAGAATATTTTCTTCATTTTGATTATCATGGTTAATAAATTTAATATTGTATGGATTCTCGTTACTGAATTTTTCTAATATTTGAATAAGTTGAATTTTGTCAGTATCTGAATATCTAAAGATATGTACTAAATCTTGTTCATAGAAATAAATTTGGTCATCAATTGTTGAGGACGGGTAAGGCCTAGGGTTAATTAGAAAATGTTTTCCAAATTTTAATGGATTTACTCGAATTGTAAATTCACGGCTAAATTTACTTGCTTTCCATCCTGCGCTTTTTATAACTTCGCAATAATCTATTAAAAATTGGGTTTGAGATTCTGTCCCATCATCATAAATACTACCGTTTAATTCATTATACGAACGACCTTTAATTCCTTCGCTATGTAATGTTGCTTTAAAGTCTGAAATCATTTTTTTTAGTACTGGGTTTGTTGAGACGGCTTCATTAAAACAGGATTCGAAATCAATCCATTTAAAGTGGTCTGCTAATTTGGGTCTTAAATAAGTATTCGTTTCAGTTACTGCTGGATCAATTTTATAGCTGTATTTAGTTAATAGAATTAATAAGCTTTTTCGAGGTATAGACTTTAAATGATTAAGTAACTGATCTGAATCAGCTGGTGATTCAACCTTATTTTCAATAAAAATTGATAGCTTCGAAGTGATTATTTCTATGTCAGGCTTCGATACAGCATGATCGGTTATATAATTAGATCCTATAAAATCCGCTTGTATGAAATCACCTAGGCTAGCTCGTTCGATCCCAGATTGGCCGCTTATTATATCTAGAAATTGATTACCGATTAACTTTTCACTTATATTAAGCAAATAACAAAATCCAGTTGAAATTTGATCCTCGTAAGAAATTTTAGTTGGTGTAAAAATATTCATTACTGGCCTTTTTTTGAATGTTTGATTAACCACTTTACTAGTTCAACCATAGCCATTGTGTCTTGGCGGCAATAGATCAAAAGTGACTCGACAATTTTATGTAGGTCTTTGCCTGTGATCTTACCTTTAAGAATTTGATTCGCAGCAGACTGGGCGTCAGTCCCATTTCCGATTTCAAGGTCATCGTAACTTAGGTGGTCGCCAATCAAAGCAGGGGCAACTGACTTTATGCTGAAGCTGCCTAGAAAATCGGGATGGTAAACGGCCTCTTTAAAAATTGGCAATGGATCAACGAAGCGATCAATCAGGGCTAATAGTTTTTTACTATTTTTTGAATCAAACTCTGCTAATTTTTTAATAACTCCAATTTCGAATGATTTATTGTACGCAACTATACTGCCTTCGGTTTTTAAGCCACCCAGCATTGACTTAATAAGCGCAGGGCGTGGATCGGTAGCTTTGGTGTGAAGATATTCAAAGTGACTCAGCTTTTTAGATTTTGGACTATCCCAGGCATGACAACTGAACTGAAAGGGAATTTGCGCATAAGGCTTTGTGTCTTTGTATCGGGGGATAGCTGGACCGATTGTTTCGAAATCAAAAAAGTAAAATGGGTAAACCCAATCTGAAAGTCGTTTTGAAATTGTATTATGATCAACAAACAATTTATCAGCCTGAGTGACTTCGATAGCCCGACGAGTTGCTTTTGTATAATCGGCAGCATTTAAATCAGTTATTTTTTGTTTTCCAGAGTTAAATAGCTTCCATTTTTTTTCAGAATTTAAAGTGGGCAAATCAAAAACTGATTTCTCTGGCACTTTTTCCCAACAGTGATCTTTGAATGGGCAGTCAAACGGATCACCGCAATGATCACCAATTTTTGTTTTAGGCTCAGTTTTGCTATCAATGGCCTTTCGTAATTCAGAGAGTTGTTTTCCTAAAGCTTTATCCATAAAAATGCGAACGAAGCCTGTTATATCTTCTGTTTCAAAAAGGTCATCGATATAGGGATAAATAACTTCGTTATTAATAAAGCGAATCGAAGTAGATTTAATTTTTAGTCCAGATGATTCAACAATGTAAGTTTGAATGGAAGCATCTGGTATGTGGTAGTCTTTAACACTGGTAGATTTTTTAACTTCAATGAGATGCCAGCCATTTTTATCTTTTTTTAAAATATCAGCGCGTGCAAACAGATCCTTATGTAAGAATGCAGCTTCAAAGATAAGTTTTTCGCCGTTTTTGATTGCTAACTGTGAAGCATCATGAGCCTTTTGATATTCATAGTAGGGGACATCAATCAAAACACCTTTGCCAGCTAGTTTTCTGGCAAGTTCGCCAACTTCGTTACCTTCATCAAATTGCATTTGTGTTGCAGTGTCAGTCTTTGGTTCAAGTTCTGGTTTGTTTAGATGCAGCCATAAGTTTTTTTCACACTGAAGGCCGCGCATGATTTTT
>JAYUQO010000006.1:0-6162 GCA_043756765.1 Bdellovibrio sp.
TATTTTCATAACGTCCTCTCGGTACTAAAATCATCAAATAGTATAGTTAAATCATTTTCAATATAGTTAACAAACCAGCCATAGTAGTTCACTTCTGGATAGATAACTGGTACGTTTTCTTTTAAATTTTTTTGATTCGCGTAAAGCAGTTTTTTAGCACGATCAGTTTCAAAACCTAAATTGTACAAAGTCGATGACAACCCAGCATTATGAGATATATCAAAACCTGCTTTTTTGTATTCTTGTATTGAAAGTGAAATTTGAGCTGCAATATAATGTAATGTCGTTTTCGGATCCAGTGCAGCGTCGTAGACTTTAGAGATATCGTTCAAGCTTAATAAAGCTAATCCACTTTTTTGATGAACTCTATCAGTTAAGCTTAAAATTTTAACCGGACTGAGCTGTCCCATTCCGTAAGTTTTACCTGCAATATTAGGATCAAAAAACTGGGTAACAAAAGTTTTATCATCAAAATTTTCGCCACACGCTAATTTAGATTTAAATGTAGCTTCATAAGTATGAATATAACAATTCCAGCGGTCATTTTCAGTTTGTTTTTCAGTGCATACTTTCATTTCAGCACATTTCGTAATTTTCAAAAATGGATGCTCATTATTGCTTGTGAAAAGCGTTTTCCACTGGACAAGTTTTAAAGAATATTCCTGCAAAGTGTCCATGAGATCAAAATTAAACACATGTTCTGCAACAATAGCAGAAAAAATATGAATGGGTTCGATTTCATATATTTTTGCTGTTTTAATAATTTCTTCCTTAATTTTAAAGTCATCATTTGTGTAATTTTTTAAAAGTTTATTTACAACGTGTTTATAGCGATATTTATAGTAAGCAACAGGATTATTTTTGAACTCTGAACGCATTAAGCCAGCAGCGTGACGTCCCAGTGATACTTCTGGTATTGCGGGAATCTCTGCCATGGTATTCCCTTTGGGTATAACAATAAGTTTCGCAAAGCAATTCAAAGTAGCTAAAATTGTGAATAAAATTATTAATAGTGATTGATATATCAGTCTCATACATTTTAATTGGTGCAATTGTGAAGCCTGCCGATGACATTGAATTATAACTGTTTTCTCATATTGAGACACCACTGTCTTGACAGTAGGCTTAGAAATGTCAGTGAGAAGGAACTAAGCCGAAAACTCAACAACTGTAAAGCCACCGCCGACAGTTTTTAAATTAGTGGTTTGTCCTTGGTATAGACGGGCAATCACCATTTGCAATTGATCTTTATAAACATAACAGCGTAAATCATATTTTAATTTCAACGGTTCAGATTCTGAACCCACTGTAATCTCTTTAGCTTGAACATATTCTTGGGCGACGAATTCACTGGCAAAGGCTTCATCAAAAACTTTTCGACTGATCGAAGCCCCTTTGTAGGCTTGTTTGCTACCGTATGAAGCTTTAGGTTTAAAAAAAAGACTTTTTCTGTCAAGCCAGATCTTATCTTTATCTGATTTAGCCAAATCATAACTTTTCAATAAACTATTTGGTTTGGGAATATCAGTTTGTTGACCCCAATCGAAAAGACGCTGTTTATCTGCTAATAAAAAATACTCATAGGGATTAGGGCTTAGAAAAAGGTCATTATTTTTAAATCTTTCACGAAGTAATTTTGATTTTTCGTGAGCCAGATAAAAATCTGTGTAGCGATTGTAAACAAGAGTTTTGGAAGGCAGTTTAGCAACGTCAGACAAATCAACGACATCACATTTTAAACCCGATTTTTGGAAAAGCGACTGATAGGTTAAAAATTCTAAATACAGTCTTTGATCTTCAGGTTTTTCATCCATGATAGCTAAGCTGAATGAACTTTGTTTACACAAAGCACTTTCATTTAAAAACATATCAACTAAATCTTTTTCTTTAAAAATGGGTTGCTGTGTAAAAGGCCACAATTTATAAAGCGTCAAACCTAAAGACAAAAATGCTGCATTAGTATTAATTTCGATTAATTTTAAGTTATCTTGGCCATCAATGTGAAAATCATAACTCATGCAAACGCTATAATTATCGGGTTTTGGTAAATCAAGTTTTTGATAATCTGATTGAAGGTGCTGTTCGCCCCAAGATCTTAATATTGAATAGGCTTTTATTTCGTCTTTAATTTTTTGTAGATAACTTTGTGGAAGAACCACTTTATAAGGACTAATCAAATTGTCAGACACGATAGAATTAAGATCGATTTTTTTTAAATCTGGTGAATCGTCTTGAAGTTGCTTAATAAAACGATGTTTAATGTCTTGAACCATCATAATTTGACCATAATAATTAATTGTGACGTCGAATAGCATAAACCTCAATCAAATTGATAAATTCGACTGACTAGGCTAAATGTGAAGTCATGAATATCAGACTAGCAACATGGAACGTAAACGGGATCAGAGCCTGTTATGAAAAAAACTTATTAGATTTTGTACAAACACAAAATCCAGATATTCTTTGTTTACAGGAAACAAAAGCACATATTGATCAAGTTGAGCCTGAAATTAAAACTTTGAACTACAAGCATTCGTTTTGGTCATCAGCTGAAAAAAAAGGTTATTCAGGTGTGGCAACGTTTTTAAATCAAAAACCAATGAATACCATTAAAGGCATTGATATTCCAAAGTACGACAACGAAGGCCGCATTGTGTGGACTCAGCATCAGTATTTTGATTTGTATAATATTTATTTTCCGAACGGGGCATCAGGCCCTGAACGTCATCAGTTTAAACAAAATTTTTTAAAAGATCTTTATGATCATATTAGTTTCGAATTAAAAAAAGGCCGAGACATCATTCTCGTCGGTGATTACAACATCGCCCACAGTGAAGCCGATGTTTATGCTCCGAAAGCACTTTCAACAGAATCGGGATTTTTGCCTGAGGAACGTAAGTGGATGGATGAATTTTTAAAATTAGGTTTTGTTGATTGTTTTAGACATTTTTATCCTGAAGCTAAAAATGTTTATTCATGGTGGTCATATAAAGATACGGCAAGACTTAAAAATAATGGCTGGCGTATTGATTACATTTGTGTAAGTCAGAATTTAATTAAAAATCTTAAGACTTGTTCGGTCGTCGATCAGCAACTAGGTTCCGACCATTGTCCTGTCGTTGTTGATCTAGTTTTTTAGAAATTTCTTTTTCTTCAAGAATTGTTTTAAAATGTTGTCTAATCATCAGCTTTGCTAACATCGATGATTTCACGGTCCATTTTTTGATGTTTACTGTGATAGCTGCGATAGCAATTTTATTATCACCATCTGTGGCATAGCCAACAAACCAATCGTTTGTGCCTTTAGGGTTTAAACCACTAAAATGGCCCGTTTTTCCGCCCATTTCAATTTCACGAAACTTTTTTTCTTTGATGATTTGACGAAAAGTTTTTCGTGATGTTCCTGATAAAACTGTTTGTTCCATCATGGCCTGAACTTTTTTAGCAGATTGGGCTGTAATCGCTTGTCCGATTGAATACGTTTCAGCGGCATAAAGAATTTTATCGCCTTGTTTAATTTCATCCACAATGTAAGGAGCCACAAACTGACCGTTATTGATGATTGCACCTGCGATCATAGCCCCGTGAATAGGACTCATCGTATTAAAACGATTATATCCTGAAGCGACCTTAGTTAGTTCATAATTTTTTTCCATCGGAATTGTTGCTTGACTCATTTCAATATCAAAATCAGATGGGATTTCTTTATTAAACATAAAACGACGTGCGTATTCTTCTAAATCACTAGGATCTAACTTTTCTAAAGTAATACGACCAAATGCCGTGTTAATTGATTTTGCAAAAGCATCTTTTAAGGATATAAAATGTGTCCATTTATTAATTTTTTCGGACAAAACATTTTGTTTATGTAATGTGTAACTTCCACCGTTGTAAGCAATCTTATGTTGTGGCTCAAGGCCTTTACGATCAATGACTGTAGCTGCAGTGATAATTTTAAAAATACTGGCTGCAGGAAAAGTAGCTTGTAAATTTAGATTATCACTTCCTAAATCAGCGCGGACATAACTAGACATTGCCAAGATACGACCTGTTTTTGCATCCATCATTACAACTGCGCCGTAATCAGGTTTGTATTGTTTTAAAAGCTTGTCTGCTTCTTTCTGAAGATTCTCATCGATGGTGTATTTAACTTCGTAGACGTCTGAGGTGTTCATATTAAAACCTAGACTTAAGTCTGACGATGTCACAATTGAGGGGCGATCATTATTTTTTATATGAGTAGTTAATACACTAGCGATATTTCTTCTAAGTTCAGATTGTGAAGCAATGAATCGATTTTTTACGACAGAGTTATCCTCTTTAAAGAATAACAAAACAGATAAAATGAACACAAATAAGACCACAATCCATGTCGTCTTTAGACTTCTTCCTTGAAACATATAAAAAGATGCTAGCATAATACAAGTATTGCCCACAAGTAAAATGAATGATTAAGGACAGTCTTTATGAAAACAAAAGATAGAATATTATTTGGTTCACTTGAACTTTTTAACTGTGATGGCGCTACTGATGTCACGACGAATGATATTTCTAAATATTTGAAAATGAGCCCTGGAAATTTATATTTTCATTATAAAAATAAAGAGCAAATTATTCGTGAAATTTTTAAAAAATTATCAGCAGATACGATTGAAGTTTGGCAACCAGAAACTAAGCTGGCTAAGAAAAAACAAAAAATGCAGCTGACTTTGTTTATTGATAAAAATTTAAATTTGTACTGGAAATATAGATTTTTTCATCGAGAAATTTATTCTTTAAGAAAAAATGATTCTGATTTAGCAAAAATGTGGAAAGTGCACACAAAAAAATTAAGTGTGATGATGGTGATGCTTTATCGTCAGTGGGTGAAATCAGATTTTATGATCGCGATGCCATCAAAAGCTGAAATGGAATTCATTGGTGAATTATTATTTGTATCATCAAACGGGTTTATGCAATTTTATGATTCTCCTGAGAAATCAGAGACATTGAACAGTAAAATACATGAAAAAACAAAAAGACACATTATGCGACTTTTGATGCCTTATGTGACTGGCGAAACAAAAGACGAGTTTGAAAAAAATATCAAGTCATAGCTAAAACTACCGATTATATCGAATATAATTAAGCCTGATGATCTAAAGTTGGAAGCTTTTTTGCTCTGATATTGAGGTATCGGGGTGTTTATGAGTAAGATCTTAATCCATTTAATGATTATAGTGTTTGTTCCAGTTTTAGCTCAGGCTAAGTGCGAACAGCTTATTGAGCAGTTAAAGCAAATGAAGAAAGCACAATTATCTGTTCACCAAAGTTTAATTGCGAACCATGATCTTATTGCTCAAAGCTTAGAAAGCTATTCTGAAGCCCTTAGGGATTCATCTGGCCGTGCGTATAAGGTTGTGGAAACTAATATGACTAAAGCAGCGCAATCACTTAAAGGGCGCGGTGAAAAAGGCCAAGATGTGGCCTTGAAGTTGTCTCAACAGACGGATGAACTTATAAAAATAGCTGCAAATTGCGTAAAATAGCCCTCACGCAGTTTCATTTTTCATCACTTTTGAGCAAATACTCTATATTAATGCACCAAGTCTAGACCTCTATCTAGTCAATTTACTAATAAATTCAAATATTTAAATCATTTCACTTTTTGTAAGATTTTCGTTGCAAAAATTACAAAATTCCATTTATATGTGGGCAGTTCCAGTTTGGAACTTAAGTAAATGGCAAAGATGCCGAAAAGTTCAAGTCCTGAGAAAACACCTACGGGTAGCCCTCAAAGACAAGAACCAGAACAAGCCCTAGTGTGAAAACAAAGTAGGGTTTATAGCAAGGAAGGTTATATGGCTAAAGCAAGTGCGAGCACAACGACAACTAAAAGTGCAAAACCAGTTTCCCCAAAAACAATAATCAATACTGTTCAACATGCAGCTCAAAAAATCACTGAACAGCTTATTGGTGAATGTCGCGAAAGATTACTTAATACTAAATCAGATTTATTAAATAGAGTTAAAGAAGCACGTGGCAAATTAGATCAATTCGAACGCGGTGGCGACGAAGCCGATCAAACAATGCGTATTCTTGCTGAACAAGAAGTGATGAGTTTAACAGATCGCTTAAGACAACAACTTTTAGAAATCGAAAGCGCATTAGGAAGAATCGAAA
>JAYUQO010000007.1:0-6075 GCA_043756765.1 Bdellovibrio sp.
TCTGCAGAAAAATCAGCAGAAGCAGAAGACATCGCTACCGCCATTACTGAAGTTCCTGTCGTAACATCATCAGTTAAGCCAGTTACAACAAATTCAAAACAAGATGAAATTGATTCGCTATTTGCTGAATTTTCCCCTGATGCAGCACTAACCGCAAGCGCACCAGAGACGGCAAAAGAAACGACAGATACGACATTAACTGAAAATGAAAAAAGTCTAATTGATGATTTTTCTAAAACACAAAAAGGTTAGCCAAAAAAGGACAGTAAGTTATGAAAAAAATAGTTTTATTAATTTGTTTAATCTCAATCAATAGTTTTGCTCTAATTCCAACAGAAAATTTTCAAACTTTTTCAGCACAAATGAATCGTGCAAAAAACACCGCTTTACCGATGAGCCAACGGTGGGATGCACTTATTCAAGCTTCGGAATTAGCTGAAGGTGATCAAATTAAAGATGTATTGGCGTTTTCAAAAAATAAAGATTGGTACATGAGAAACGCCTTGTTAGTTGCACTTGATAAAGCCGGTAACGATCTGGTTTACGATAAGGCTAAGGATTTAGTATCAGACAAGGCTTTAGTTGTTCGTTCAGCCGCAGTTGAAGTTTTAAATCGTTTAGAAAGCGTTGAAGTCCGAAAAATACTACTGGGCGAAGTCAGTAAAAATTATAATTTTGTGAATGGAAAAAGTCTTTGGATTAGATCTCAGATCATGAAATCAATGATTAAAAACCCGAATCAAAATGAAATAACAACCTATGCAAAACTTGTTTTTGATAAAGACACGGAAATTGCAGAATTAAGTTCACAAGCTTTAGAGCGTTTATCTAAAGTTAGATTTGATGGTAAAGAAAAATTAAAATCTTGGCAAAATTATATTAAACAAAATAAATTATTATAAGAGCTATTTTTTCAGTCAGCTGCTGAGTTAGTTAGTTGCAGCAGCAGCTTTTTTTAAGGCCTGATTAATAATGATTTCTCTTTCCATTCTATAGAATAAACTTTTCTCTTCAAAACCGTCACTATCAACATTTCTGACTTCAGAAACGAAGTCTTTAAAGACTTCAGTTTTCTTTTCGATCGTGACCCGAACTGATTCACGGTTATTTACTTTCTGCCCTTTAGCAAAATTAATAAATATTTTGTATCTTGATGCTGGGTACTGTGGTTTCTCCATAAACGGAGCAAGCCAACCATCGACGGCTTTAATGTAATCTGTTTCAATGACTCCGAAATCTTGGTTTTCTGCAGCGATTGTGTATTTTAAAGCTAAATGAGCTGCTTTCCAGACTTCATCATAATTAGCGTAAAAAATTTTCTGATGCGATTCGCGCGCGATGATTTCATCGGTCGTTTCCAGCTGTTCATTAATCGTCTGGCAGCTAGAAATGACAAAGAAAAAACTCATTAATAAAAACGGTTTTTTTAACAATCCACTGATTGGCATAAATTAGTATTCAGTCGCAGAATGAGTCACATGAGTTGCAGCATCTACTAGATCAGCACCGATGTTTACAGATTCTTTTTCTGTGCTACCGATTAAATTAATCTCAACTCTTTTTTTAGACGGCTGATTTTCAAGTGGCCAAGATGGCAACTGAATTTCACTAGCCCATGTTGTTCCAACGATTTCCCATTTGCGATTCAAAATAGTAACTGTTGTATCTTGATCAGGAATTTGAATAATGTCTGATAGCGCGGCCGTGACCGCAATTGGATGAATCACTTCTTGGTTGATACCTATGCGAGGTTGTTCAGGTAATTGGATGCGGTATGCTTCGTTATTAAATGTTACAACTGGTGCATTAATTAATGGTAATAAACTAGTCGTTACTTCGTTAGAATACGGAACAATTGAAGCACTAGATCTGTCAGATTCAGCTGTTTGCTGACTGAAATCACTTTTCTTTTTCATAAGACTAACGACAAACGTTGGCTTGCCAGTTAATGTTTTAAAATTCGTGATTTTTCCCGCAGTTAAGGTTTTGATATCTGAAGGGATAAATTGACCGTTTAAATCACTCGCGGTCATTCCAAGTAAAACATCATCAGCTGCAATATTTCCACCTTTGACTTTAGCTTGACCAGTAAATTTAAAATCAACACCAGACATATTCATCGTCGTTGTAGCTGCATTCACCATATGATCTTTTGTAGCTCCAGAAGTAAAATCAAAATGATTTAAAATTTCGTAGAATTCTTTTCCATCAGTTAATTCCTTGATGATTGTTTTAAAGGGGAAGCGTCCTGATAAAGCAAAAAATGTTTTTTGACCGTAAGTCGTCATATATAATCGGTGATCTGGTTTTGAAAGCGTAACACCAATAAAATAACTTTCTTTTTGCGTCGGGATCACAACATTACTTGGGATTGTTGAGTCTCTTCCTGGTGTGGCTAATGTGTCAGAGTAAGGGCTTAAGACAGCTCCTAAATCAAAATTTAATAAATCAGCTTTTGAAATAGTAGGCATGACGATTGAAAAATCAATATTTTTATCGCCGTTTACAACTGGTAATCCAGTCACTTGACCTTTAACCATCGGACGGGGATTTTGATAGGCTAAATTTAATTTTACAACTAATGAACCAGGTTTTTGGTTCAAAAGTGTTTGACGAATAAAACCAGTAGCTTCAACAGTGACATGTTCTAAAGTTGTCCAATTTTTTTGAACAACAGCAACGCCATCTTTATTTGTGTTAATTAAATCTAAGCCTGTTGTTTCGTTACCAAGGCCAATAAGTATTTGTGCATTTTCAACCGGTGAATTGTTTTGATCTACTACGCGAATAGTAGGTTGCGCGCTTGGATTTAAAAGTACAAACCATGATGAAGTTTTAACTTCCGGTGAATATGTTGAAGTTGGTTGCGAGCAGCTTAAGGCAGAAAAAATGAGTACTACTGGGAGTAATAATACTTTAATCGTTTTTGATAAATTGTGCATGTGACCTCCATGATCAAGTTTGATTCTGGGTCTATTGCATCGAATACAGGTGGCTGGGTCACTGCCTTATGCAGCTTGTTACAAAGAATTATAAATCTGAATAAACAGTTAAGTGCTTAGAACTTCGTGCGTTCAGTAGAGTAGTCACTTTGATTTCATTCATACGCGGGTCATAGCCACCAAGACTGGCTTGGAAAATAAAAAGTTTGTCACCAATGCGCTCTAGTATTGCAACGTGACCGTGTGTACCAGGTCGTGTCCATTGTAGAATAAACGGAGTACGTTCTGGGTATGACCAAATATGCTGTTTCAAACGTGCATGCTCTGCGGCTAACGCAACATCACCTTTAAATAAAACATCTTTTGCATGTTTCAAATTCTTCTGTGCATAAACATCAAAATCATTCGCTAAAAAACCATCACGACTATAGCCAGATCGGGCTAAAACTAAAGACACATATCTGTTGCATGCTGTTTTGATCCATTTGATATCATTTTGGTTACTCATAACCAAATACGCATTTTCAATAATTCTGGACATTTTGATTACTGATTTTGGAAATGGAATTCGCGGTTTAATTTTAGGGACTGTAACTGGTGGTTTAACTGGTGGTTTAACTGGTGGTTTAACTGGTGGTTTAACTGGTGGTTTAACTGGTGGTTTAACTTGTGCAGTGCCTGAAGCAACTGGTTTTGGGCTTGTTGGTCTTACGCTAGGCGTGGAAGACACACTTGGTTTTTGCGAAGTACTAGGAGGATTAGTGCCTGAATCGGGTGTAGATGAATCTGCTGCGGAATCATCGCCGGCTTCGTCACCTGGAATCATCGTAATTTCATCAGGCATAAAAGCCGGTTCATGAATAGATGAAGTTAAGCCAGAGTTATTACAACCTGCTAATATTAAAACTAAAATAAGTAGAGCTAATTTCTGTGCCATAGCGGTCAATTTAACATCGGAATTAACAACTCTGTGAGGGCTTTGTAGCCTCTAGTAAAAGCTACCGGACTGTCTCAATTTTTGACACTTCAGATCTGATATATGGCGTTTTATCGTTATCCCAACTGATTTCGCTGATTGTTTCGCTTTGTTGTGCCAACAGCGGTGTCGTCATCGATAGTTTGGTTTTTTAACATGAGATTAGCCCTTCATTTTTTGTTCTAAAATTTGCCAGCGTTCATACATCTGTTTAATTTGATTTTCTAAAGAAGAAGCCTCAGTTGTCAACTGGGTTAGCTGGTTATATTGAGTTTGTAAAACGGGGTCGGCCAATTGCGATTGAAGTGCTTCTAGTTTTTTTTCTTTATCTTGAATTTCAGCTTCAATTTTTTCAAATTCTAAAGTTTCTTTATATGATAATTTTTTATTTGAGCTATTTTTTGAACCACTTTGTACAGGCGCGACTGCAGCCAAAGCTTCAGCTTTTTTTTGTTCAGGGTAATCATTTCTGTACCAATTTTCCCATTGGTAATAATCTGCAAATTTTAAGATTTCACCCTGGTTGTTTTGTGTAAAAGCCCATAATTCATTACTGTTTTGATCTAAGAAAAATCGATCATGTGAAACTAAAATTAAAGCACCTGTGAATTCAGCTAAACAATCACTTAAGACATCTAGTGTTTCTACATCTAGATCATTTGTCGGCTCATCCAGAATTAAAACATGGGCTGTAGTTAACATTAGCTTTGCGAGTAACAAACGACTTTGTTCACCGCCAGAAAGTTTTGATACGGGCATATCCATTTGAAAATTATTAAAATGAAAACGACTTAAATAACTGCGTCCATAAATAGGCTGATCTTGAAAATGAACATAATCACCTTCAGGGCAAATAATTTTCAACACAGTTGTATTTTGATTTAAAGTTTCTTTACCTTGTTCAAAATAATTAATTTGAATATCAGGGTTTACAAAAACTTCACCAGCAGACGGTTGTTCTAATCCCATAATCATTTTAATCAACGTGGATTTTCCGCAGCCATTAGCGCCTAATAAACCAATGCGGGCTTTAGGGCGAATCAGTCCGCTAAGATTTCCAATTAAATTTGTAGTATTGCCAGCGGGAGCAAAGGATTTAGAAACCTTTGTTAGCTCGATTAATCTTTTTGGTGTATTGCCTAATCCTGAAAAATCAAAATCAGCTTTACGTAAAGTATTTTTATTTTCAAGCTGATTCACTTCATCGATTATTTCATGCGCACGATTTTGTCGGGCAGTTTGTTTTTTCAAACGGGCCTGCGGACCGCGGGCAAGCCACGCTTTTTCAATCAGCATGGTGTTACGTTTTTTATCTTCAAGACGTCTTTGACTGTCTAATAACATCGATTTGGTTTCTAAAAACTGGGCGTAATCGCCGAATGATTTAATCAGTCCATCTGGATTTCGGGGATCAAGATCAAAAATGATTTTACATGTGGCCTGTAAGAAAGCTCTATCATGGGTGACGATTAGAAAAGAAATTTGATTTTCTTTGGCGATGAAATCTTCAAGCCAAAGAATACTTTGGATATCAAGATGATTCGTGGGCTCATCAAGTAGCATTAGATTTGGTTTTTTCATTAGCTCACGCGCTAATGCTACGCGTTTTTGCCAGCCTCCTGACAAAGTCGACACCAAGGTATTTTCTGAAAGTGAAGTTTGGTCTAAAGATAATTTTTGAATGAGTTCAAAAGCATAGGCAATGTTGATTCCATCATAGGGGTCATCGGTGGCTTCGATGAGAGTTTCATAAATTGATTTATCAGATTTTGAACCATCTTCATTTTTAAATTGAGGACGCTGTTCTAAATAACCTAAACGTAGACCGTTCGAAAAAGAAATTTGTCCTGTGTCGGGTTTAGTTTGTTGACTGATGATTTTTAGCAGCGTTGATTTGCCAGCACCATTCGGGCCAAGTAAGCCAATTTTTTGTTCTGTGTCTACAGCAAAAGAAATATCTTTGAAAAGTGTTTTCGATGCATATGCTTTTGATAATTTGTGCGCAGATATGAGTGTTGCCAAAGTTAAATTCCTAGTAGAGTGTCCGGTTATCAAGTGCAAACGGCTTTTTAAGTGTTTACGCTTAATGTTTGTATCTAAAAACGATGTTCAAAGATTTAGGCCAAAATAACTTAATATTGTGAGGATTTCAATAGA
>JAYUQO010000008.1:0-6071 GCA_043756765.1 Bdellovibrio sp.
TTATTAAATCAATCCGATGAAAAGAAAGAAGGAACTCCCGCATGACACACAAACCTACAGCTAAGTCCTTCGGTAACACTTATTTACTGGGCAATACGAACACACAATGTCTCGATTTGGGTCTCGAGATCACGGACATCAGTCGAGTTATCAAGACAAAAGTGAGAATTTTTTATTTTATCTGGCATTGGGCTTTGGTTCTTAATTCGAATCTTTGCTTCCGCCAAAGTCAGTTGATTTCTCACGATCAAACGCTGTAGTTGAATTTCTGGCTGGGCATAAACCAACACAACAGCATCAAACTGTGCCTCTAGTTTTTTTTCAAAAAGCAGTGGCACATCATAAAAACACATTGAAAAATTTTGGGCCTTGTATTCGGCCTTTAGTGATTGCACTTTTTGCTGGATTAAAGGATGTAAAATAGATTCTAGTTTATCTTTTTCGGTTGGATTATTAAAAATAATTTGGGCTAGTTTTTTTCGATCGATATTTTGATTTTTATCCAAAATACCTAGACCAAAGCCTTTAACAATTTGAATATAACCTAGTTGGTTTTTCTCAGTCAGCTGGTGAGCGATCTGATCCGCATCGATAACAGGAAAACCTCGACTTTGTAACAGTCTAGCAACCGTTGATTTGCCCGTCGCAATTCCTCCCGTTAATCCATACCATTTCAAAGGCATCTCCTTTAAAGAATTCAATCATAATAACCGATGAATAACCTGATGTCTAACTTTGAAAAGTTCGGTAAATACCTATTATTAGAAAAAATTGCAGCCGGCGGTATGGCTGAAGTGTATTTGGCGAAATCTGCTGGGGCTAACGGCGTCAACAAATTTGTCGCTATCAAAAGAATTTTACCTCATCTTTCAACGAATCAAGATTTCGTTGAAATGTTTAAACAAGAAGCTAAAGTTGCTGTTAATTTAAATCATTCAAACATCGTTTCAATTTATGAATTCGGTATTGAAAAAGGTCAGTTTTTTATCGTGATGGAATTCGTCGAAGGACGAAACTTGCGACAAATTATAAACGAACTTAAAAAATCAAATCGCTCTGTTAAAATTGAAGAAGCGATTTACATTGTTAAAGAAGTAGCTTCTGGATTAGATAATGCCCATCGCTGCGTTGATCAACACACAGGTCGACCATTAAACATCACACATCGTGATATGTCGCCACAAAATATTATGGTTTCATTCGAAGGTGAATCTAAAGTCATCGATTTTGGTATCGCCAAAAAAACTGAAGACAGTAAAGAGGAAACAAAAGCTGGAACCCTAAAAGGTAAATTTGCCTACATGAGCCCTGAACAAGCTGAAGGCGATGATGTTGATCCACGAACTGATATATTTGCCTTAGGCATCATTCTTTGGGAGCTTTTAGCGAATGACCGTCTTTTCACGGGCAGTAACGAAAACGCAATTCTTAGAAAAGTTCGTGAATGTCAAATTCCACAAATTCGAAAAATTAATCCACTCGTTCCACAAGAACTTGAACGCATCGTCAATAAAGCTTTGGCTAAAGATAGAAACGTACGCTATCAAACAGCTGCAAACTTACAAAAAGATTTAAATCGTTTTTTAAATACTCAGTATCCTGATTTTTCAGCGCAAGATTTTAGTAAGACAATCATTGAATGTTTTAAAAGTGCTTACATCGAAGGCCGCGAAAAACTAATGATGTATTCAAAAGTGGATACTCCTCCGCCTGCTCCAGATTACGATATATCCGACACAGTCACAGCCACTGTTGATGAAAAAAATCAAGTTTCAATGAATTTGCCACCAGTGCCGAATCAGCAAGCTCAGTCGGGTCAGCAAGTAAAGAATGAACAGCCTGGTGAAGTTGATGATTCTGATAACAAAGCCCTTCTTAATGATTTAAAAGTTGAACTAGACGGCATCAAAGAAGCTAAACACAAATACGGTCGACCAATTCAAGGCTATCAGGTTTTAAATACAGCCAGACAACAGCGTATTAGTGGTGGAGCAAATAGCGCAATCAATGGTGAAGGCACTCGTCATACACAGTTTTCAAAAGTGTCACAAAAATCACAAATACATAAAAAACAATCTGGTGATCTTTTTGCAAAGTTAATTTTATTGATTGCCGTGGGTGTTGCCGGTTATTTTTCTTATGAAAAATATTATTTACCACAACAACTTCTTGTAGAAAAAAATCTAAACTTTAAAAAACAATTTCTAAAAGTACCATCTTCTAACGAACAGATCCCGCCAATTCAGGGTCAAATTGAATTATCAGCGACAGCCAGTGTTAAATTATCGATTACAAGTGAACCGATGGGCGCACAAATTTTTATTGATGGCCAAGACACAGGCCGCACGACCCCCGCAATTATTACT
The DNA here is from genome assembly GCA_043756765.1 of Bdellovibrio sp. Lineage (GTDB taxonomy): Bacteria > Bdellovibrionota > Bdellovibrionia > Bdellovibrionales > Bdellovibrionaceae > Pseudobdellovibrio. The sequence goes on from JAYUQO010000008.1 coordinate 2,367, forward strand.
TTAACAGCCAACAAAGAATCTGTGATAATATTGAAAAAAGAATTCTTTTTTCAATATGAAACCACACAGAACTTACAACAAACTGGATCGCTTGTTGCAACATTACAGCCTATGCCTAAAGCGGCCTATTTAAATATTAACGTTCAAAATGGTGGTTTAAACCCTGTTGTGTTCGTCAACGGCCAACGTTTAACTGAAAAACCTCCTATAAAAAGATACACAGTTTCTGCAGATACAGACATTATTATCAGTGCGATAAATCCTGTGACCCAGTTTAAAGATCAAGTTAAAGTTAAAGTTGGTGCTAACGCTGAAAAAAATATTGATCTAATTTTAGGTCGTTCACAGCAGAACAGAAATATTAGCAATGAATTCGAAAAATAAGCCATTGGTCTGTTCTCTGAATCAGTCCGTCGCTGTTTGGTTAGAAAAAACACGTGGACAAAAAACACAAAGAGCACTTCAATATAAACAGAATGATTCATGGGTTGAATTAACTTATGATGACTATCTAAAAAAGATTTTTCATTTTCAAACTTTACTTAAAGAACAAAAAATTAAAAAAGGCCAATTCGTAGCTTTGATTTCGAATACACGTTGGGAATGGGCAACATTTGACGTGGCCGCACTTTCAATGGGTTTGGTCTTAGTTCCCATCTACCCTAACCTATCTGATGATGATGTTGAATTTATTTTAAATCACAGCGAATGTGCTTTAGCTATTTTAGAAAACTCAAAAATAGCAGAACAATTTAACCGCGTTCAGTCTAAACCAAATCAAGATAAATCTGACTTAAGTCAAAAAAAACAAATTCCATCTTTACAAATCGATCAAATTGATCTGGATTCAAGTTATGTTCAAGATTCTCATATTCAAGAAATGCTTGATTTTGCTCATACAATTCAGTCAACAGATCCTGCAACATTGATTTACACCTCAGGCACAACTGGAAAACCGAAAGGAGTTCTTCATATTCATAAAGCACTTATTTCCGAAGTTTCAGAAGCTTTTGATTTATTTGCCATTTATCCAGAAGATATTTCATTAGCTTTTTTACCTTTTGCACACGTCATGGGCCGCATAGAACATTGGGGAGCTTTGTATAAAACTTCGCAAGTGGCCTATGCTGAATCAATAGATTCACTGAAAAAAAATCTTGTTGAAATTCAGCCTACTTTTTTAATGGCTGTGCCACGCATATTTGAAAAAATATATTCTGGCATCATGACAAAAGTAGCAGTCAGTAAAATGAAAAAGAAAATATTTGATGAAGCTCTAGCGGCCGCTCAGAAAATAAATTATTATCGTCAAACAGGACAAGTTGCACCCCTTTTTGAAGCTTTAAAATACGAGGCTTTATCTAAATTGGCTTTTTCTCCGATAAAGCAGGCCTTCGGCGGGCGATTACGTTTTGCAATCAGCGGTGGTGCGCCGTTAAGTTCAGAATTAGAAAAGTTTTTTTCTTATATGGGAATTCAAATCTTTGAAGGCTACGGGTTAACTGAAACCTTTGCTGCAATTTGTGTAAACACTTATCAACACAAGAAAAATGGCACTGTGGGAAAACCTATTGGTGATGTTAAAGTTAAATTCGCTGCCGATGGTGAAATTTTAGTTCAAAGCGATAAGTGTATGACAGAGTATTACAAAAATCCAGAAGCCACAGCAAGCGCTATGGTCAATGATCCTGACAATGTGACAAATACAGTTGCTGATAAATATTTTGCGACAGGCGACATTGGTGAATTTACAGCGGATGGCTTTTTAAAAATCACTGATCGCAAAAAAGATCTAATTAAAACCAGCGGTGGCAAATATGTGGCTCCTCAAAAACTAGAGGGGCTGCTGAAACAAGAACCTGCCATTTCTAATGTTTTTATTTGTGGTGATCAGCAAAAATTTATAGCTGCATTAATTTCAGTTGAAAGTTTATCAGCAGAAGCCACGAGCGAAGAACGTGATTTAATCTTGGCGAAAATTAAAACTCATGTGCAAAATGTGAATTCAAAATTAGCCAGCTATGAATCAATTAAAAAATATGAAGTTTTATTTGAAACATGGTCTGTCGAAAACGGTTGCTTGACCCCATCGATGAAGGTCAAACGTAAATTCATCGAAAAACGCTACTCACATGTGATCGATAGCCTTTATAACAAGTCGTCTAATTAGACTATTTTAAAAAAGCTTTTAGAACTTGAATGGTTTTACCTTTTTGTTCAGGGCAAAGACTTATATTCGCTGATAAAATTTTATTCTGAATTTCATTTTTAACAATAGATACGTTGGCTATGTTGACTCGAACTGAAAGTTCATGAATGTTTACCTTATTTGGTAATTCTAATTCTTCTAATACCATCTCACCTTTTTCATAAATAAGCTTCCAGCTGGTATTTTTAACAGGGCCGAATTCGGCAAGATGATTTAGATCAACATCTGTACTGCGTTTCGAAATTAAATCGATTTGAGATTGATCCATAAAAACTTGAGAATCAAATTTTGAATCTATGGAACAAGCTAATATACTTTTTATATCAATAATGTCTTGTTCACATTTGTAGTTTTTATCAGACAGCCAACCCCAAGGAATTTCTGCAGATGTTTGATATTGTGCTTTCACAGTGATTTCAAAATCGTCTGGATTTCCTCTTTTTCTGATTTGAATTCCACGACTGTATAATGTGAGTGAAGTGTTATCAAAATAGGATACAAGTCTACTTTTGGATTTTTTAACTTTTTGATTCAACTTGGTTAAGATTTCGTCCGACGTCCCGTCGCAAATAGACCACTTAATTTCTGTTTGCACAATATCACCAAGTTTAAGTTGGATTGACCAGCTTAAACTTGAAAACACTGTTGTAAGGACAAAAATAGTCTTAATATCCACTTTAATAAATTAAGCGATATCGTGTCATTGTTCAATATTTTGATTGTCAGGTTTTTATTAAGAATTAGACTGTTATGCATGAGAAAACATCTGATCATTTTATTAATTCTTTTTTTCAGCAGCTGTGCAAACAAGCTGAAGGTCTATACAATCCAAAAAATTAGCTTGGGTAATACTCTAGCTCATCAAGAAATATTCTTAGGCGGTTTCTCCGCATTATTAAAAATGCCAACACAAGATACTTTTCTAACAATAACTGACAGAGGCCCAAATGCTGAGCCAACCAATATTGCAACAACTGGAAAAAGTCTTCGACCGTTTTTGCTGCCTCTGTTTTCACCCCGAATAGTAGAAATTAAACTTAAAGATCATACTTTTGAAATTACAAATCAAATTATACTCAAAGATTTTCAGTCAACACCCCTCAGTGGTTTGCCAAACTTAAAATCCCCTTTTGATGAAACAGCTATTGATAGTCGTGGAAATATTTTAAAACCTGATCTTATGGGATTAGACTCCGAAGGCTTGGCCGTGGATAATCACGGAAATTATTGGATCAGTGAAGAATACCGCCCTTCAATATTAAAATTTGATCGATCTGGTCGCTTGATTCGACGATTTATTCCTGAGGATTCGATTCCGAAATCTATTATTGAAAAATATAACAAAAAAAATAAGGCAAAAGTATTTATCGAAGCCTTACCCAAAAAACTGAATGATCGAAAAATAAACCGTGGTTTTGAGGGGCTTTCTCTGTTTCAAAATAAACTTTTTTTTATTTTACAAAGCCCACTTCCTAAAGATTTAGATTCAAAACTAG
>JAYUQO010000009.1:0-2332 GCA_043756765.1 Bdellovibrio sp.
TATCAATCCAAGGCTTTAATATTTTTTGTGAGATTTCAAAATGCTCTTCAGACTTTTCTAAAGAATAGACTATTCCATCTGTTTGTAATGCTTCAAGAAAGTACTGACAAGAAAGACCGGTTAATGTTCCAATTTCGACTATTTTTTGGGGCTTAATCATTTGCACAAAAAACTGAATCATACGGGCTTCAGTTTGTGATATAGATATACCGTCTAATCCTAATTTTTCAGCGGCAGTTCGCGATAGCTGCTTTAAATCATTTTCAGCGCCATAACAGTGTTCAATATAGATGTGTGAAGTCTTTTTTTCCTGTCTCATGAATCTAACTTAGCGCTAAATAGGTCTTTTTCCAATTGCTGATTATCATGCAATTCAGTATAAAATAAGAATGTCTGAAACATTACTTGATGTCCAAAATTTGAGAACCCGCTACAAAACTGATGATGGTATTCTTTTCCCTGTTGATGGTGTCAGCTTTCGGGTCAAAAAAGGTCAAACTTTAGGGATCGTCGGCGAGTCAGGCTGCGGTAAATCCCAAACAGCTCTATCAATTATGCGTTTGATTCAAAAGCCTGGTGAAATTGTTTCGGGCGATGTTCAATTTAAAGGTTCAAGTTTACTTAAAAAAACTGAAGCTGAAATGCGTGGTATCTTGGGCAATGAAATCGCTATGATTTTTCAAGAACCGATGACTTCACTAAATCCAGTCTACACAATCGGCAACCAAGTTTCCGAAAGTATTCAACTTCATCAAAAAGATTTAACAAAAAAAGAAATTCAAGAAAAAGCTGTGGGCATGCTACGCTTAGTGGGCATCCCTGCTCCTGAAAAACGTTATCATGAATATCCTCATCAGTTATCCGGCGGTATGCGCCAGCGTGTAATGATCGCTATGGCTATGAGTTGTAATCCACAACTGTTGATTGCTGATGAACCCACAACAGCACTTGATGTAACAATCCAAGCCCAAATTTTAGATTTGATGCGCAAAGTGCAAAAAGAATTTCAAGCCGGTATGATTTTAATTACTCATGATTTAGGTGTTGTCGCAGAAATGTGCCAAGACGTTTTAGTGATGTACGCTGGTAAAGTTGTTGAATACGGCACCGTTGAAGATATTTTTTATCGCCCAAAACATCCGTACACAAAAGGCTTACTTGATTCTATTCCTCATTTTGAAACGGGATCAAAGCTTAAACAATTAAATACGATTCCTGGATTAGTTCCTAATTTATATAAATTACCTGTGGGTTGTCGTTTTCAAGATCGTTGTAAATTTGTAACTGACATTTGTCGTAAATCAGAACCGAATCTTGAAAATTTAAGAGGTCTTCACAAAGTCGCTTGTTTTAATCCTATTTCATCAGAGGGTGTGTAATATATGGAAACTCTTTTAAAAGTTGAAAATATAGTTAAGCATTTTCCAATTTATGGTGGCCTTCTATCAAAACAAGTGGCCGCGGTTAAAGCTGTCCAAAATATTTCTTTTGAACTTAAAAAAGGTGAAACACTAGGTCTTGTTGGCGAATCAGGCTGTGGTAAATCTACACTGGGCCGCTGTTTAATCCGTTTAATAGAACCGACTAGCGGTAAGATTTTTTATAAAGGCGAAGACATCACGCATGTCGATGCAAATCGCTTACGTGATCTCAGAAAAAATTTACAGATTATATTTCAAGATCCTTATGCTTCGTTAAATCCGCGCATGACGATCGGTGCGATTTTAGAAGAGCCTTTAATTATTCATAATCTTTATCCTGATGAAAAATTAAGAAAAAACCGTGTTCGTGAATTGATAGATCTGGTTGGTCTTAGGCCTGAACATTTGACTCGGTATCCGCATGAATTTTCGGGCGGTCAACGTCAACGTGTTGGTATTGCACGTGCATTAGCAGTTAACCCTGAAGTAATTATTTGTGATGAACCTGTATCTGCACTTGATGTTTCGATTCAAGCGCAAGTTCTTAATTTATTAATGGAACTTCAGCAAAAATTAGGTCTAACTTATATTTTTATTGCTCATGATTTAAAAGTCGTTGAACACGTTTCAAATAAAGTTGCTGTTATGTATTTAGGTGAAATCGTTGAAATGGCCGATGCTGATGAGCTTTACAGAAATCCGCAGCATCCTTACACAAAAGCTTTACTATCTGCGATTCCGGTTCCAGATCCTAAACCTCGTGCTGAACGAACAATCTTAACTGGTGATGTGCCGTCACCGATTTCTCCACCACCAGGTTGCTATTTTAATCCACGTTGTCCGATCGCAGATAAAAACTGTACCGTACAGAAACCAGAATTAAAACAAACCAGTACTGGGCACTTTGTCAG
>JAYUQO010000010.1:0-2332 GCA_043756765.1 Bdellovibrio sp.
CTTAAAGTCAGTAAGGTTCGACAAGTTGACCGTTAAATCAAAATTCTAGACCAGCGAATAAAAGGCCTCTTTGAGCAGAATTAAAATAATCAACAAAGCGAGTTTTTAAAGCGTAATTTTTTAGAACTTATATAAATCCAGAAATTTTCAAAACAATGTTTTCGTCGTTTACCCTTTAATTGCTTTAGAATTTTTAAATTTGCAGCTTGAAAAATTTAACTTTGCGTTATTAAAAACACTTCCTTCTGAAAAATTTTAGCTACGCACAAAGCCGCTTTAAAAAGCGGTTTTTTTTGGTCCCCAGCCCGTACCCAATAAATATTTAAAAAATAAATAATTTTTCTTTTTCTGCAGGAACCTCGTAGCTACCATGTCTTTCAAAAGTCAGTAATGATCGCAATAATGATCTGGCCAGCAAAGCGACCCTTTCAGTACAGTGCCGTGGGGAAGAAGTTTTATTTTCTAACTTTTTTTTAAAAAATCGTGAAAATGCCGATGATCTAATTTTCGTCCCCATTTTCCATGCTTCAAAAGGCTAAACCGAATATGTTGGCGCTGGGCTTCAGTTGGATTGGGTTTTGGGGTGAGTCCTTCTTGTCAGACGGTGTCTAATCAAAACGGGGTTCCAGTTGTTAGTCACAAATTTCTACAGAACCTGATGCTTGGCCTGAATTCTTATTGACGATAATTCTTTCTTCACAATTTATACTTGAATTAGACGAACTAAACACATACGAATCATTTGTCTCGTGATCAAAAGTTTTACAGATACTTTTTACATTACAAATCATAATAGTAGAAATACTTTTTGAAAAGTACTAGTATACGAATTCACAGATCAAACAAAGGATTTTTTATGAAAAAAATAGTTTTAGGAACAATCTTAATGCTAGCAGGCCAAATTTCTTTGGCTGAAGATATTGTCTGTAGTCGCGTATATCAAGATGAATCAATTGCCAAATTTACTCTTAAAGATAATACTACTAGTATGATTAATTTTGCTGTTGATTTGTTTATAGATAATAAAAAAATAGACACTCTAGTTATGCTTAATCAGGAAAGTTCAGTTATTGGCAGAACTGGTAAATATACATTCAGCAATATAAAATCTAATAATTCTGAATTGTTAACCTTAGTTTTATTATCTGATGGTGGCGATCCGGGCAAGCTGTTAGACATAACTGCTAATGCAACATTAACTCAATCAATAAAAAGTGACTATGATAAGGGAATTTATACTTCAGTTTCATATTACAACTGCAAACAGTAGCTGCATTTAAAGGAAATTTCATGAAAAGAATAGTTTTAACGTTACTTATTTTGTCTTCTCTGGATGCTCTAGCTTTTGATCTTAGAGTAGAAAGTTGTGAGGATTACGGTATATCTTTAAATAATGTTTACAGCATGAAAATTTATGCAAATGGATCTGTAAAAATGTTTGAGGTTAATACGGAAGAGCCAGCTGGCGCTCCTGTAGGTGTTGCAATTGCCATTATTAAAGGTGATGCACTCTCTAGTTTTGAGAGCATTTGTCGTTACATACCAGGTCTTGCTGGGGTTGATGTCACTGGCGCTAAATCTAAGTATGATAAATTACAAAATACAATTAAACTTACAATGAAAGCTAGTCAGACTGATGTCAATGGTACTGCTAAATCTAAAGTATTAACTATTTTTATCAATAAGAGTATAAGTTCAGAAGCAGGTATTGTTAAAGCTGTACTAAAATAGCTTCTTTTTGAAAAAAATTAGTTACCGAAATTCCGCTTAAAAAAAGCGGAATTTTTCTTTATACCCATTGATAGTTTAATAAATATTTTTAGATCATACATAAATCTATTTTTGAAACGGGGATCAAATTGAAATCTTTCAGAAAGATATCCTTTTGTTCACTTTAGATAAAAAAATAGGAGCCAGCATGGCCCCCATAATTTTTTTACCCGATAACTTAGTCAAATGTTTCGTAACCAGAGCCGCCGGTGATTTCATGAACTTTACTTCTTGCTTCAGTTTCGATTTTGACCTGTACTTGCTGAATAATATCATCTGAAACGTTCATAGCCTTCATTGCATCAATTGGACTATCAGATTTATTTTCAGTGATTTTTTTCTGAAGATCGTCTAGTTTTTGTTTCTGCTCTTTATCTTTACGAGCTAAAAATTCCTTTTTTTGAGCTGATACAGATCCGTGCGAACATTTTGAGATCCTCGCAATCTCCCGAAACGATAGACCAGCTTCTAGAAGTGATTCAATCAAAGCTGAATTTCTTTTTCGTACACGACCAATAATTTTACCCTTTGCTTTCGCATTTTTCATTCCGGCGCGAACTCT
>JAYUQO010000011.1:0-2326 GCA_043756765.1 Bdellovibrio sp.
GACTAAAGCTGAAACATAACACTCATTTTCGCCATCGATGTGTAAGAAGTCATTCAATTTAGAATCATAGCCCCCACCAATAGAAGATCCAACAAGTGAAACGGAGCAGGTCGAAAGCCAAAAGCTCATCATCACATGTCCTACTTCTAGCAAAAGTAAACGCCAGGATCTGAATGAATACTTGGCATGAGGCAATTGGGTTTTTACTGTAAAAACAAATAGTCCGTGTGCATTTTCAAAGTCTATATTTTCATCAGCAAAAAAATCTTTTTGTGAAAATTTGTCAATATCTCTAATCTTTTCGAGACTAAAGTTTTCTACGTTGTAGTGATACAAACCTGGCTCCAGATCTAAAAGATTTAACGAAATAAAATAAACTTCAGTACTGGAAAGTCCGCCGGCTGATGGCAACGTGGTTAAAAGATTATTAGCATCTGTCATTCTAAAACACAGATTTAAAATGGAGCTGATATCTTGTAGCTTTCCCGGGTTGTTCGAAAACTGAGTGATCGATCTTCTCGACCTGAAGGCTTCCGCTAAAGTAACTTCGCTAGCTTGAAAGTTCAGCATTTTTACTTTCGCAAATGGAAATGTTTTAAATAAAAGATGTTTATTTTTTTGTCGGTCAAAACCTGCAAATTTCCAAATACCTTCAAGGTAATCGCGCATATTTAGTTTTGAAAGACACGATTTTAAGTAAGCTCGAAGTTCTGCTTTTGAATTCATAATCATGGAAAAAAGTGAGGAAGTTCGTTTAAATTTTTTTGTTGCGGCTTCGAGTTGTTTTTCAAAAAATGGTCAAATCGTTTAGGGTTCAACATTAGATCACAATGACGAGCATGAATCATGGCTAATCCCGGTACAACGCTTCTCCAAACTTGAAAATTCAATTTGCGAACATCGACAGTTGTATGATCAAAAAAGTAAGTCTGGTATGCGAACTGCGAAAGTCTATCTATTAAAATATTTAAATTCTCTCGTTCATTTTTCTGCACTACTTCTAAGGTTTCGAAAGTTTCAGATTCGGTATTTTGAAAAAATTTGTTCATTATTGCAAGATTTTCATAAAAATAATAGTAATAGGCATGGTCTGAAAAGTTTTGAATGGCAGATTCAGATAACGGACATTTTGAAGTAAAATCAATTCTATTATAGTGATTCTGAAAATATAAAGCAGATGCTAAAAAAAATTCAAGAAGGGCTTTCTTGAAAGCAATTTCTTTATTTGGGTGACTTGCACAGCCGCAGATAAAGGCCGGCCAATCCCTATTCTGACCAAATCCAGCAACTAAAATTGTGCAGGATCCGAACTCACTTGGCAGCGAAAAAAATTCGATTTTAACATTGTCTACTGGTCTCATCTGTAAAAGACTTATAATTTCAATATCTGACCAATTATACTGATCAATGACCAATTTTTTAGGAGGCGTCCAAGTTCGCCAATGGCACATGACCGCATCGCGCTCTATTAATTCTAAAAGGGCAGTAAGTTGGGCGGTAGTTTGGTCAAAGTGAGCTGCACAACCATTTGAGGATATTGGGATGTAGTCAGCCTCCAACGAATTCTTTAAATAAGCAGCTGATTCGGGTAAAAAGGTTTTGTCCTCGTGTTCATTAACAAACTCTAACCAGCTGGAATATGAGTTAGCTAGAAACTCAGGACGACGCTTCAACTGATTCTGTTGAATAGAAAAAAGGTTAAAGTTATCCATACTAATAGTTGGCCGGTCAATCAAGTCCGGCGTTAAGCGTTTCAATTTTTCATTTCTGGGAATTACAGAGCAGTAGCGTTCAATTCCTTCCGAAATACATTTAATTCTTGAAATGTTTTTATTGAAATCGATCCCGTATGAATAATGGTTTTTTGAATAGCGCTTACCAGATGAAACGCTTATATGCAGGGCTGGGCAAATCGGAGATATAAACGAGACCACATTGTTTAAAATCCCAAATTTTTTTGAAACTAGAATAGATTGCAGATCATCAATGTTTAGCATTACAAACTCTACAGTTCGGGAACCGCAAGACGTGTGAATATTCTGTTTTGGGTGCAACCAATCCAATTTCGTAAATTCCACTGGTTAGTTTAGAGCTATCACTGGTGAAAAATTTGACCAATTCCGATATTAAATTTCCCACAACAATATCAATATGAAATATAGGTAAGGTATATTCTGTGGAAAAATGTCTTGAGTTCAAAGATTTAAAAAAATCAGGATCATCTTGATTACTAATGTAACGCGACAATATACAGTAAAAACAAAAATTCGACTGAAGAGTACGTATTGGGCCAATATAAGAATTCAAATAATCGATCATTACAAAA
>JAYUQO010000012.1:0-2319 GCA_043756765.1 Bdellovibrio sp.
AAATCCACAAAAAAGATCTGACACTGTACGTGCTAACTCACGTGACGCGTTTATATATGATTTAAATCAATCTGAAAAATTTATCGTGATGGATTCGTCACAATTAACTGTAGATACAGAAAAATATATTAAAAATAATGAATATGATTTAAAGACATTAGCTAAAGATTCACAAAAATCAGGAATCAGTTCTATTTTAGAAGGACAAATTATCGATGTCAGACTTAAAAAACAAGCTGATCAAATCGGTGTGGTCAGAAATTTAAATGCCACTTATGAAGTGGTTGTGAGACTTAGAATTCAAAATATTCGCACCGAACAGGAAGTTTTCCATACTGTTAAAACCGTTACATTAGAAGAAAAAAATACGCGTGTTGCTGAAAGAGCTTCTGAAGATGAGATCTTTGTTAGAAATCCTGAACTTGTAGAGATTTTAATTAAAGATGCATTTTTAGATTTTTCTCAGCAGATTCAAGACATTATGAATGAAATTACATGGGAAGGTCGCGTGGCGGCTATTCGCGGCGAAAAAATTTATTTAAATGTGGGACGAATTTCAGGTGTAAGGATCGGGGATTTACTGAAAGTTATTGATACAGGTTCAGAAATTTATGATCCAGAAATTGGTTATCATTTAGGTCGAGTTGCAGGAAAAACAAAAGGCACATTAGAAATTATAAGCTACTTCGGAAATGATGGTGCTATTAGTGTTGTGCATTCTGGTGCAGGCTTTAAGGAAAGTGACCGTGTTGAAGTGTACCAATAGTGAATCTCAGATCACAAAAAAATTAACTGTTCAGACTTTTCGCGAATCGCAATATTTGGGATTAGTTGACTATGAAAAATCTTTGAATTTACAATCAGATCTTCATCAGATGTCTGTCGGTCGCAAACAAAACTACATTTTAGCGCTTGAACACCCAACGTGTGTGACGTTGGGCTTAAGAGCTCATAGCGAATTTGAAAACTATAACACTGCATGCAGTTGGCCTGTGCACAAAGTATCGCGTGGTGGGTTAGCTACACTTCATAACCCAGGTCAATTGGTGATCTACCCTATTTATAATTTGAAGCAATCAGGAATGGGTGTTCGTTGTTTTGTACATGAATTATTTAAGGCCACGCAAAAAACGATGACGGATTTAGATATTCATTCTGTGATTGATGAAAAAGATCAACCTGGTGTTTATACTGAGTCCGGAAAAATTGCTTTTTGTGGCCTGCAAGTTAAAAATGGTTCAACACTACATGGATTAAGTATCAATATTAGTAATCAGTTGTCAGAATTTGAAGCTATTAAATCGTGTGGAATCAATCAAGCCAAGCTTGATAAAGTTTCTTATTACAGACCTGACATTACAGTTTCTGAATTTTATGAAATATGGATTAATAACTTTAGTTTATAAAATATTTTATAAATGATTATTAAAACTAATGTAACATCTGTGTTGAGACATTATTTAATGATTGATCAATTTCTTCTCGGGTAGCATCTCTTGCATCAAGAGCTTCGATTTCAAAGATAAGATCTTGCCCTGCTAATGGGTGATTGCCGTCAAGACTAACCATATCATCATGAAGTTGAATCACTTTGTACGAACGAACAGCGCCGCTTTTACCAACTATAGATACAGGATCGCCGTTGCGAATTGTTTTTGCTAATTTATTTTTTGGATAAAGAATAACTTTTTTTGGATCGTAAAATCCATAGGCTTCTGAGGCTGTAAGGGCGATAGATCTTTTTTCGCCTTTTTTTAAATTTTGCATACCTTTTGATAAACCCAATAATGTAGCTTGAGTGTCTTCGATAGTTGTTAAGACTTCACGGTTGTACGTTGAACTGATAAACTGTCCTGCAGTATTTTTTAGCAAACAATTAAAAGAGATAACCTGTATAGTCATAACATCTCCTGCTAGTTGAAACAAAAGCTGGTTGAAAATAAAAACCGACCTTTTCAGGTCGGTTTAGAAACTTTTTAATTAATAATTTTAAATATTAATTATTAAAACTAGTATGAACGACGTGAGTTAAAACCACCGCCGCCACCGCCACGAGAACCTTCAGTGCGAGGAGCTTGTGGTTTAGCTTCTGAAACATTAATAGCGCGACCGTCTAAATCTGTTCCATTAAGTTTGCTGATCGATTGAGTTGCTTCTGCATCAGTTGACATTTCAACGAATGCGAAACCTTTACTGCGACCTGAATCTCTGTCCATGATCACTTTTGCAGATGTAACAGTTCCACATTGTGAAAATGTTTCTGTTAATGAATGATCTGTTGCTGAATATGGCAAATTGCCAACGTATAACTTCTTACTC
>JAYUQO010000013.1:0-2312 GCA_043756765.1 Bdellovibrio sp.
CAGAATAAACCAGCAATCGGACACGAGATTTCCAGAGACCGTACGTATTGGAAATCTTTTGAAGACTACAACGACACACCAGAATTCAAGACGGCTTTACAAACTGAATTCATGTCGTCACCATTGCGTGAAGAATCAGCCAGTGAAGGCACAGAAACTGACAGTGTAGCCCGTCGTGATTTTTTAAAATTAATGGGCGCTTCAATTGCTTTAACATCGGCAGCTGGTTGTATTCGTAGACCAGTTCAAAAAATTATTCCTTATACAAAACAACCCGAAGAAGTCACAGTTGGGGTTTCTAATTGGTACACATCAAGTTATTTTGATGGTCAAGAGGGTTTAGGTTTGCTTGTTAAATCACGCGAAGGCCGACCAGTGCATATTCAAGGTAATCCACAATTTCCAATTAATGGATCTGCAGCCTCTGTTAGAGCACAAGCTTCGTTATTAGGTTTGTATGACCCTGAAAGATTACAAAAACCACTTAGAAATTTATTTAATGATAAAAGAACAAATAAAGAAACAGTGGGTCTTTCTTGGGAAGATCTAGACAACAAAGTTGTTGAAAGTTTAAATAAAGGCGGAGTAGCCATTCTATCTGGAAACATATCCTCACCATCAACAAATGCAGTGGTTTCTGATTTTAAATCAGGATTTTCAGCTGATCATTATGTTTGGGAGTCTTTAGCACAAGATGATGTTTCTGAAGGACAAAAAGCTTCCTACGGTGATGCTGTTGTGCCTAACTACAGATACGACAAAGCCCAAATGATTGTATCAATTGATGCTGACTTTTTAGGAACATGGGGGCCGACAACTGCAAATAATAAATTATTTGCGAATGGCCGTAGAAATATCGAAAAAATGTCACGTTTAGTTTCTTTTGACTCGACTTATTCTTTAACGGCTGCCAATGCGGACATCCGTTTCAGAATTAAACCTTCACAGCAATTAGATGTGGTTTTAGGCCTTATATCTGAAATTATTTTATCTGGTCGTTCGAGTTATTCATCAAACGAAACTGTTAAAAATTTAGTTCAGCCTTATAAAGGTGTTGCAGAAAAACTAGGTTTATCAGCAGAAGCTTTTACAAAAGTTGCAAATGACTTATGGAAAAACGCTGGTGAATCCTTAGTTGTGACGGGTGGCTTAGCAACGCGCACTGAAGATTCTTTAGCTTTACAAGTGGCTGTGAACTTTTTAAATTCAGTTTTAGGTAATGATGGCAAAACTATTTTAGCTAACTCAGGAAATAAAAATCTTAAAGCTGGTTACGCTGATATTTTAAATTTGATCAAAAAAATGAATTCTGGATCTGTAAAAACTTTAATTATTCACAGATCAAACCCTGTTTATAGTTTACCTCAAAGTTTTGGTTTTAAAGACGCATTAACAAAAGTAAACACAGTGGTTTATATCGGCGATAAAGCTGATGAAACAGCGGTATTTTCACATTTTATTGCGACGGATAATCATGCTCTTGAAACATGGGGTGATACAGAATTTGCCAACGGCTTGTTTGGTATTCACCAACCGTTGATTCGCACGATGTATGATACACGTTCATTTCAATTATCATTAATGACTTGGGCATATATAGCGAAAAAAGGTCCTAAGCGCCTTCAAGATTATGAAACATTTTATGATTACTTGCGCGCTTTCTGGAAATCAGAAATGGCAGCTAAATTTTCTGGAGGCAAAGACTTCACAACTTTTTGGAATGATTTATTGCAAAAAGGTTTTGTGGGTGAAATTGCTTCGTCAAACGCAAGAACTTTTAAAACAGATGCTTTGTCATTGATTAAAAAGAAACAAACATCATCAACTTATGAATTAGCTTTGTATCCAACTGTGCAAATCGGGGATGGGTCATTAGCTAATGTGGGTTGGTTACAAGAATTACCAGACGCAGTTACAAAAATTGTTTGGGACAATTATGCTTCGATGTCTTTAAAAACAGCTGAAGACAATAAAATCAAACAAGGTGATGTCTTAGAAATTACATCTAACGCTCAAAAAATAAAATTACCAGCGCATATTCAACCAGGTCTTCACGACGGAGTGATTTCAATTTCTGTAGGTTACGGCAGGACCCATGCTGGTAAAGTTGGTAATGGAATTGGTCAGAATGCCTATCAATTTTTAACTGTTAAAAATAACGAAGCGATAGCTTCAGGTTTACCAGTTGAATTTAAAAAAACCGGTGAAAAATATACATTAGTCACGACTCAAGGTCATGATTCAATGGAAGGTCGTCAAATAGTTGTGACGGCAACAAATAAAGATTATGAAAAATCTAAAGAAGCAAATAT
>JAYUQO010000014.1:0-2297 GCA_043756765.1 Bdellovibrio sp.
AATCGTCGTTGATACCGATAATGCCTTAGGCTCTGCCAACAAAAATTTTTTTGGTGGTGACGTGGACGATGCATTTGCATTGGCTTTTCTTCTTAAACGTAAAACTTTAATATCTAGTATTTACAGTGTAGCTGGAAATACTAGTGCTGAAGTTTGCCATCTGAATAATTTAGAAATTTGCGCTAAGCTTCAGTCGAATGTGCGATGTTACAACGGACAAGTCTCAGTACAAAAGCCTGAAAATAAATGTAATTACTTGGCATTAGGGCCTTTAACCAATTTAGCTGGGTTTCTAAGAAGTGGTTTTTTACCAGAATCTGTTTGGATGACCTTAGGCAGAATAAACACATTAGGATTCTTTCCACCGTATTGGCCTGTTGAATTTAATGCGACAAAAGATTTAACTGCGTTTCAAACAGTATTAAATTCAGACGTCAGAAAAGTTATTGTTCCATTAGATATTGCTTTCGATTTAAAGCTAAGGCTTGACCAGAAAGATCGATTTCAATCGACGATCATAGGAAGATATCTGTGGGATCACAGCCAAAGATGGGCCTGGCGCAGCTTACTTCTTAAAGGACGTTTCGCATTTCCGGTTTGGGACTTAGTCAGCGCTGTTGCAATAACCCATCCTGAAAGCATTAGGACACGACTGGGGCGCGGTCATTTTTTTAAGAATGGACTATTTTTGTGTGACGTTGAAAATAAAAAAGGCACATTCCACAATCGTGATGAAGCTGTTTTTTCATGTGATATAGAAATCGTAACAGAAATTGATCCTGCGCTTGTATGGAATTTATTTTTTAATGCTTTACAGAACCCTTAAGCAATTCTTTTTTAATGACATCTGATGGCGGATTTTTCCCGATCCAAGTTTTCAACAAGACAGTTGCGAACTCAGGACTTGTTGACTTGAAAATTTCTTTATTTTCTAAAAAAATTTGTAACCCTGTATTTGAAAAAATATAGCGGTAAAATGAATTTTTTTTAAAATCTGGAACACTTGAATAAAATTTTCTGATTTCTGCGTCCAGCTTTTGGCATTCAGATTGGCAATTGCTGTCGATGGCAAGCTTCCAACCCTTTACTGAATCACTGGCAGAAATGTCGTAGAGCGCATGAAGATCAATGACCTTCGTGCTTTTTGAGCTAATGACTGCATCAGCATCTGTTGCTGGGTTCTCAAGATATAAAGCACCCAGCCAAACTTTAACGTTGAACATGGACACTTTTCTATAAGTGGTGCCGTTAAGAAGCAATGTGGTTTTTTCTACGACTATTTTATCAGGAACATTTTTCCCTGATAAAATAATATCAGCAAAAGACGATGGGCTGATAGTTGTCGCAATAAATAGGAATAAGATCAGACTTTTCATCGACTTAGATCTCCAGCTATGCCAAAGTATAAACATGGCTACCAAAACGGTCTATTTAATTTTAAAGTATTTTTTTGCATTATTAGTTATCGCAACAGGTATTGGTAAACTGTTGGACAACCGTGGTTTTGCGGATGTTATTTTAACTTATCAGTTTGGAATTCCACACTTTTTGGCGATGGGGCTTGGTCTTGCAGTTAGTTTGTTCGAGCTTTTTTTAGGAATATTTATTCTTTTAGAAAAAAATCAAAATCGTAACGCTATCTTGTTGATGCTGATGCATTCTGGCTACGTGTTCTTGGCAACTGTATCAAACATTCGTGGACTTGATCTTCAAAACTGTGGTTGTTTTGGAGTTTTTTGGGGACGCCCGTTAACTTGGATAACTGTCGTTGAAGATTTGGCTTTGGTACTGGCATCTTATGTATTTTATTATTTTAGTAAAATCAGAAATTTAAAGAGCGCGAATTAAGTTCTCAATAGCCCAGCTAACTGCTTGGCCTATTTCTTTACTGTTGTGTTTAAAATCAGTACGAATATCATACCAAATTTTGACATTAATTAAAGTTACAATAACTGCCAGCCTGGTTTCGATAATTCGGGTTAATTTAATTTTTCGTGCGGCAACGATTTGATCTATTAGCATTTTATTTAATTTTTTCCGAAAAATTTCTCGGGTGCGCACTCCATACGGAGAAAACATATAAGCCATCATTAAATTTTCATACTGTTCAAAAAGATTAAATACGTCCTTGGTGAATGCCAGAATATCACTTTGCTGAATTTTTTGAAAACTGAGCTGAACAAACTGCTCTATGTACAAATCGGTTGCACGGTACAATTCGACTTTATCTTTAAACAAGCGAAAGACGGTACGCTGAGAGACCTCAGAAGCTTCAGCAAGTTCTTCAATGGATACAT
>JAYUQO010000015.1:0-2296 GCA_043756765.1 Bdellovibrio sp.
GCTATCAATAAAAGATTATGTTTCTTTTTGGCCATGAGATAAGCGGTTTGTTCACCAATTCCCGACGATGCACCAGTTATTAACGCATATGTTTTCATAGAAATACGCTAAAACAGTTACCGGCCGGAATCAAATAAATTGAACTTGCGCGGGCTTATGACGCATAAATCTCAAATTTAACAAAAGTAGTCATATTTATTGACTAGTCAGATTAAATGACCTATAGTAAATCTATGAAAACTATAGGCGCAGCCAAATTTAAAGAACATTGCTTGGGCCTCATTGACGATCTAGACAAAGAAGGTCTGATTATCACCAAAAATGGTAAACCCGTGGCAAAAATTATACCTTTATCAGAAGATCGAAACAGTCAGATCGGTAAATTTAAAAATGATATTCAAGTTTTGGGGTCTACTTTAAGTACAGGAATTAAGTGGAATGCTGAATCTTGACACTCATATATTAATCGATCTCATGATCGGTCATTTATCAACAACAGAGGAAAATATTGTTAGAAAAAACGACTGGTGTATATCTGGTATTGTTCTTTGGGAAATTTATAAACTCAACGAAATTGGTCGAATTAAAATTAATTTTAACAATCCTGAAGTAACTAAGTTTATTAGTAGTCTGACTATTTATCCGATTGATCTCAAAATTTTTGAAGCTTTACAAATTATTGATTTTAAATCAGATCCAGCTGATGAGATCATCGCGGCCACAAGTATAGCTTATAAAATACCACTTCTTACAAGAGATCAAAAAATACTTAAATCTAAAAAAGTACCTTTGGCGACGAAGAAAAAGTAGACTCCTTAATTTAAAAGCACTATAAATTTTAAAAAAGGACCCCCACCCATGCGTTACTGGCTAATGAAATCTGAACCTGATGTCTTTTCAATAGATCACTTGAAAAAGGATAAGACCACCCCTTGGGAGGGTGTTCGTAATTACCAAGCCCGCAATTTCATGATGAATGATATGTCTGTGGGCGATCAGGTTTTATTTTACCATTCAAATGCAGAACCCTCTGGTCTTGCGGGCACTGCCACTATCAGCAAAAAAGCATTTCCAGATAAACTGCAATTCGATAAAAAATCAGAATACTATGATCCAAAAGCTACGTCAGAAAAACCAATTTGGTTTTGTACAGAAGTTAAATACACATCACACTTTAAAAAATTTATTTCTTTAGAAGATTTAAAAAATGATTCCAAATGTAAAAATATGCTAGTCATTAAAAAGGGCCAACGTTTATCGATTCAACCAGTTGATCAAAAAGATTTTGAATATTTGTGTAAAGCAGGATGTAAAGAGTAGCGTGTCTAACCCCGATCAAACAAAACTTTTTTTAGCTCCGATGGAAGGTGTCACTGACTGGGCCATGCGTGATCTACTGACTTCACTAGGTGGTATTGATCAGTGTGTGACAGAATTTTTACGTGTCACAGATAAACTTCATCCCTACAAAGTTTTTTTAAAAAATTGTCCTGAATTATTAACGAATTCAAAAACGAAATCCGGCGTTCCTGTGTTTGTGCAACTTCTCGGTGGTCAAGCTGGCCCATTAGCGGAAAATGCATTTCGTGCTCATGAAATGGGGGCCGCAGGAATAGATTTGAATTTCGGTTGCCCTGCAAAAACAGTGAACCGTCATGACGGCGGCGCTAGTCTTTTAAAATCCACAGACAGAATTTATAATATTGTTAAAACTGTTCGTGATGCTGTGCCGATCACAACACCGGTCACGGCAAAAATTCGTTTAGGTTTTGATGACCCCAGTCAGTGTATTGATAATGCGCTGGCTGTTGAAAGCGCTGGGGCTACTTGGTTAACAGTGCACTGCCGCACAAAAACCGATGGTTACAAACCACCGGCTTATTGGGAATGGATTCAAAAAATCAAAGAAAAAACTAAAATAAAAATAATCGCTAATGGTGAAATCTGGACTGAAACTGATTTTCAAAAATGTCTAGCCATTACAAATTGTTCTGATTTTATGATCGGTCGTGGGGCTTTACGTGACCCGTATATTTTTAGAAAAATTAAAAATGATTTTACAAACACTGAAGCTAATCCAACATTAGATTTAGTAATTCCATTTTTTGATGCTTGCACTATTTATGTAAACGAACATTTTGCAACAGCAAGAACCAAGCAATGGCTCAGCCAGCTGCGATTAGGATCAGATAGGGCCAAAGCGGTTTTTGACGAAGTTAAGCTTCATAAAAAACCTGTTGAATTCAAAAATAACCTTGATAGATTGCTTTTATAAATCTGAGTAACTTAAAGAGGT
>JAYUQO010000016.1:0-5970 GCA_043756765.1 Bdellovibrio sp.
AAAATGTTTCAGCAAAGGCATTTTTACAAATGTATCAATTGCTAGATAGTAGACCATTAGGCATTAAAACATCAGCCTTAGGTTTTGCAGCCCTAACAGGATATCTTTCTGGAGAATATTTTTTAGATGCAAATCGAAATGTAAAATCAAACCTTGTTTTAAAAAATCTTCAAATGATTGTTAATTCTGGCCTAGTGAGCGTCAATGAAATTAATTTTTTTAATTTGAAAGAAGGTTTGTTTAAACCATTTGATATGTACTTTAATAACATTAATATGTCAGAAATGTTTGGATTGTCTGGCGATCACAGACTGGGTTTAAGCTTTGAAGAAGCAGGTTTTTTGTCGGGTAGTTTATCTGTTTTAAATCGAAATGACATTAGACTTAAAGCTTTGGTTGAAAAGTCACATTTTATTTTTTCGAATCAGGGACGCCGAGCTGTGCAGGTATTTGATAGCTATAACTTATTGGGTTTGTATAAAGACCACATGCAAAGTGTACAGTTAAATGACTTTATCAGAGGTGAAAATAAAATCAAAGGTTATATTCGCTACAGTCAAAAAACTAATGAAACTGAAAAAATAACTAAAGAGCTAGATGTTAATTTATCAGGAATTATTTTTAGTGAAGATGTTTTCGAACTTTATACTGGTCAAAAACAAGAAGAAGAAATCAGTTGGAAGCTACAAAGTGATTTAGTTTCAACTGTAATTAGTCAGATTGATTTTAAATCTGTCATATATAAAAACATTCAGTTAAAAAATTCTCAAATAAATATCGTTAAAGATTTATCAAAAAATGAAAATTTAGTTCAAATCGATTCTAAAGGACAGTACTTGGAATCAAATAAGATATTAAGTTTTAAACTGAGTGGTCAATACAGTGCGATTGATAAATCAGTGAATGCCCAACTATTATTGCCTGAAGATAAAATGAAAAAATATAGCGTAACTGGAATTATTAACGAACCTCGATTAGAACTTAAGCCTAAGTTTGAAGCCAAAAAGTGATGATCAAATATCTTTACTCTAAAATCAAAACACAATTTGATATTCCCAAATTGCAGTCACACCGCGGATTTTGGTTTGGCGATGAAGCATTACAAAATTCTTTACTATCGATTAAAAAAGCCTACGATCATCGGTATCAAATGTGTGAGTTTGATGTTAGACTTACAGCAGACAAAAAAGTAGTTCTTTTTCATGATGAATCTATCAAGGATAATCAATCGGTCGCCCAGTTGATTCATTTATTGTCGTTTGAACAATTAAATCAAATCAGAGCTACAGATTTATTAGAAGACGTGTTTATTTGGTATAAATCAATCATCGATAAAAATGAAAGAAAATTTAATTTAAATATTGAAATTAAATCAAAATATGTACTTAGCCGCGACTTAGAAAAAGAAGTCATTAGGCTTATTGAAAAATATGATCTAGAGACTTTTGTGATTATTTCTAGTTTTAATCCGATGTCATTGTATTATTTGAAGAAAAAAAAGCCTGAAATTTTCAGGGCTTTGCTTTTGACGTTTAACAATGAATTTAAGAACAACTTTGTGATCAAAAGCCAGATTTTAAACTTGTTTGCTAAGCCGCACTTTTTACACTTAGATGAAAAGCATTGGCGATTAAAAAAATACAAAAAACTAATGAAAATGAAAATTCCGATTGTTTTATGGACTTGTAATGATTTGCTAAGAGTTAAAACTTATTTTGATCAGGGTGTGACCAGTGTAATCACTGATCAAATTAAGCCTGAAGATCTTTAAAGCCTAAGGCATTAAAGTCTGAAATTAGATATTATGAATCTTGTTTTTGTTTGTCTTTTTGAGCTTGAGCTTGCTGGGTGTTTTGATTGTTTTTATCAAGCTGTGTTTGGCTAATATCTTTTGCCTCAACATCGATTTCATTTAAACCATCTTTGAAGCCGCGAATCGCTTTACCTAAAGATTGTCCTAAAGCGGGTAAACGGCTTGGACCAAAAAATACGAGTAAAATAACTGCTAAAATTAAGATGTGAGTTAAACTAATGCCACCCATAAAATACTCCTTGTGCTACAAGGCCTTACTTTACTCTGATTCTATAGGTAATTCAACTATTTCGACTGTGCTAACGTCTGTGTTGTTTGATGATAAGTCTTCGTCTTTTAATGGGATTTCACGAGCGCCAGAAGCCCTTTTATTAACGCGTCCATTCCGCTGACTAGACTTAGATTGTTTTTCTGATTTAATTCGTAGGCTTGAATCAGAATCTTGAGCTTTAACTTTTACTGATTGCGTCGTTTCTGATTGGCCTTCAGAGATCTTTTTCAGTTTTTCATCGTATCGATTTTTGACATCTGTGAGTTCAGCTTTGTATTCATCACGAAGACTACTGACCTGGGCTTGTTTTGATTCAGTGATACATGATTTATAAGTTTCAGCAGCGATTTCTTTAGCTTTGTTACGGCACATAAGATCAACAGAATTTGATGCTGTACCCGCGACCATGCCGTTGGCGACTATGCCGTTAGCACTAACACTTTGCGTGTAAGCATAAATAACAACAATAATTGTGAAAAATAACCGAACTGATTTTGTATCCATATGTAGTTTCCCCTAAGAAAGTGGATAGCTTTTTTTATCTATCCTTTAGAGATAACTACAATTTAGATGCCAGATTCAAATTCAAGGGGTGGCATTAGCTGCCGTTTGACGACGTAGGAGGGCCTACTTTGTTGTAAAACTTTCAGTTTTGTCTAAGCGTTTGTCTGTTTATCTGCGAACGGATTTAGGGTCGATAGCGTCTTGTAATCCATCACCTAAAAAGTTGAAGCTCACAACAACCAAGAAAATTAAAAGCCCTGGCAATATAGCCAGAAACGGAGCTTGGTAAATAAGTTCTTGTGCATTGAAAAGCATATTGCCCCAGCTAGGTGTTGGTGGCTGGACGCCTAGGCCTAAAAAGCTTAAAGCCGCTTCAAATAAAATAGATTCGCCAACACCTAAAGTGACAGACACAAGTAATGGCGCGATCACATTTGGAAACATATGACGAACAATGATAGTAAAGTCAGAAGCACCTAATGTTTTTGAAGCTAAAATAAATTCGCGTTCGCGTAGTGAAAGAATACTTCCGCGAATCAAACGGGCTACTGTCATCCATGAAAACAAACACAGAATAAAAACTAGTTTATAGATGGATTCTTTACCGCCAGAAAAAATGGAATCTAAGATAGACTGAGTGAATAGCCCTGCATCGTGACCTAAGACAGATTCAACAGTTTTAGTAAGACCACTTAAAACTTTTTTAAGATCAATCGCTGCAATAACAACTAGAACTGGTAGTAACGGTAAAGACAATAAAGCATCAGTCACACGCATTAAAAGTGAATCAATAAATCCACCGTAATAACCCGCAATTGAACCTACAATAAGACCAATAAAAGCTGACATAAGCGCAACTAATAACCCTACACCAATAGATACACGGGTTCCATAAACTAAACGCATTAATACATCTCTGCCTAATTCATCAGTTCCGAAAAGATGAAAACTTTCAAAACTAGAAGCTATAGCAATCAATTCTTTACTTTTTGGTGAAGACTCAATTTTTTCGGCAATTTCGAGAGCTTTTGTTTTTTCTAAAGCCACCCAGTCATACAAAGCATCTTCAGGTCTAACAGGTTGAACTAAATTTTTAGAAATGAGTTCAGCTTCGATGAGCTTTGTATCTTCAGGAAACTGGCGAACAAAATTTTGAATCGACGTTTCTTTGATATCTTGAGATGCAATAACTCTAGAAAATGGGGGTTTGTAACGATTAAAAACATTTTGTCTATCAACTTCGTTACCAGTTATTGCTTCTAGAGCAGGTGCAAGCAAGGCAATTAAAACAAAAAATATTATAATATATCCACCGATGACAGCGGCTTTGTTTTCTTTAAACTGTGTATAGACAATATCAAAAAAAGTTTGTGCTTTTTCAGCTTCTTTAATATTTTTATTTTGTTGAGCTGTATTGCCAGATAAATTGCCAGACTTACTATCTGAATTATTTGCTGAAACTTCTATTGAATTACTCATATGTAATCCTTGGATCGGCAAAGCCATAAAGAATATCCGCTATTAAGCTCATCGTTAAAACCATTGCAATCGAAATAACAAATGAAACCATAGCTACATTAAAATCATTTGAAATAATAGATGTGTAAATTAAGCGACCAACACCAGGGTAGGCAAAAAGAGTTTCAGTAATTAAGGCTCCTGAAAAGATAGATGATAAACTGATTGCAATAATTGTAATGAGTGGAATCAACGCATTTCTAAAGCCGTGTCTCCAGATAACGATACTTTCAGAAAGACCTTTTGACCTAGCCGTTCTGATAAAATCATTTCTCATAGCATCTAGCATAGACGACCTAGTGAACCTTGAAAATCTTCCGATGCTTTGAACTGACAAAGATAAAATGGGAAGAATTAAATACTTGGCCATATCAAACAGCTCATGAAAAAAATTATCATAGGCCATACCTGTTGTTTGATAGCCACCAGCTGGTAGCCAGCCTAAGATCACTGAAAAAATAATTATTAAAACTATACCTAACCAAAACGAAGGCAGCGATATGCCAGCAAAACTAAATAAATTAATAATGTAATCAGCTTTTGAATTAGGTCTTAGAGCACAATAAATCCCTAAGGGAACTGCAATCAGCAGGGAAAATACAAGAGAACACATTGATAAAATAAAAGTGGCTTTAAGTGCAGGCCCCATCATGTCTGTTACCGGAATACGATACGTTCTTGAATAGCCAAGATCGCCTTTTGAGACCTCAGAGACCCAATTAAAATAACGAACGTAGGACGGCTGATCTAATCCATAGAACGATCTTAGACGAACAACATCTTCTTGAGTGATTTTAGGATTAGCTGAAATCATCAATTCAATAGGATCGCCAGGCATCAAAGCCATTAAGCTAAAACACAAATAGGATAATAAACATATCACTATTAGTGTTTGTAATCCTCGTCTTAAGATAAAATTCGTCATTCGTTATAGAGTCCTTAAATTAATCGAATAGATGTTATTCTAATGTCCATGTTTCAACTGCGTTTGTTTCAGGAAACTGGTGACCAGTTAAACGGTAACCTTTTAATTGAGTCGGAATAACGGCAGTATCAGAACGGTAGTATAATGGCAGAACAGGAACTTCATCCGTGTATTGCTTTAGCATTTCATGAACTAAAGTAATGCGTTTTTCATGTTTCATTTCAACATCAAGAGATTCTAAAATTTTATCTACTTTGGGATTGCTCCAACCCATATAGTTTTGACCAGACCAACCATTTTTAGCGGTAGGAATATTTTTAGAACTGAATGTTGATTTAGGACTACTTTCAGGCGATGAAATCCACGCAAATAAAGCCATTGAATCAAAGCCGCGTTTTTTTGTTGTTTCGCCGAAAAATACTCGGGCTAATTCATTTTTTGCATTTACTTCGATACCAACTTGTTTCCATTGGTTTTGTAAATAAACTTGAACTAACTCACGTGTTTTGTTTCCCGATGTAGTCATCAATGTGAACGATAAACGTTGACCATTTTTTATTCTGATACCATCTGGACCCATTTTCCAGCCAGCTTCGTCTAATAATCTGTCGGCCTCACGTTTACTATATTTGTATAAAGTCACGTGGGCAGGGTCCGCTGTAAACCATGGATCATTTGGTGTGACATTATGAATAGCAGGTTGTTGTTTGCCTTCGAATAATGCGTTCACAAGGTCTTCTTTATTAATTGAATAGTTTAAAGCTTTACGAACTTTAAGGTCTTTAAGAATTGGATTATCTAAGTTTAAATCAATATGTTCATAAACTGCAGAGGGTTGAAACAAAGCAATATAAGGCAATTTTTCAGCTTGGATTTTTTTCTCGATCGCGATCGTTTGATCCAGAGCTAAACCTAAAGTTGAAATGAGATCAATTGTAC
>JAYUQO010000017.1:0-5943 GCA_043756765.1 Bdellovibrio sp.
ATTAATCTAGAAGACTTCTTAATTCGTCCAGCTCAAGTTTTACAAGATGGTGAATCAATTCAATTAGGCGATCGAAGCCTACAACTTATAGAGACTCCACATTTCCCCCATAATTGGGATGCTCACATGTGGTATTTGCCAAAAGATGAATTACTTTTTAGTTCTGATTTTTGCTGTCAGGGTGGCATTTGCGAGCCGATTGTTGAAACAGATATCACAGCCGCTATTGTTGAGTTTTATGATAAAGGAAAATTTATTCCTTACGGTAAAACTACGAATGAAGCACTTGTTAAACTTGAAAAGTTATCTTTGCGTGCGATAGTTCCAATGCATGGATCAACTATAGTCGGTAATGTTTGTAGTTTAGTATTTCAAAATGTTAAAGCTGATCTTGTCATGAGAGGTCAATAGACCATCAACCATATTTTAGTTCATCGTCACAAAAAACAAAGACACCAATGTTGTACCAAAATAAATGAACATGTTGGCCGAACCTTGAAAATCGTAAGTGATTCTTAATCCGAAAAGTAAAATTCCAAAAAGAAAAAGTGATCCTAAAAGAGCATAGGGTAGTAAGACAAAGTTAAAAATTGATATTAAGAAGACTACTGTTAATAAAGCTTCAAAGGTTGCAATAAACCAGTAACCAACAGAAGCTCCTCCCGGAAGTTTGCTGATGAATGTGTTTTCAAACTGTTTAATGAACCAGTCAGGCGTCGAAAGACTTTTCCATTTATCAAAGGACGCTGTTCCAAAAAGTATAACGTAAATAAATATAATCGCGAAATTAATGATAAGTTGAAATGATGTCATAGTTTTTCCTCTACAGTTAATATGCTACGCGATTACTATTGTAAGTCTAATGTCTAAAGCTACACAGTGCATAAATAATTCCTAAACTCGTCCAGTTGTGTCCGCCAATTTATTTTTCAGGTCAATTTTTCTAGCGTGTGTAAACGATTTCCATCATCTTAAACTCAGGGCCACCAGCTACTGGATCTGAACCAAACATCGAAAAGACCATTTTGTTCTTATTAACCATTTGCCACTCGCTGCGAAACGCTTGAGTTTTGCTTGGTGCGATCGGACTGCTCATGTTGCCTTTGTCTTTAAATGTTTTTGTTGTCGCATCGAAATCACCTTCAGATTGCGTCAAAGCAGTGCTCATCGAATCGTACCAATTGGTAATATATTTTTGTTTGACGTTGTCGTAACCAACCATGCCTACACCTTGGAAAGATTTCCCCATAGCCATGCCTTTAAATTCTTGCTGCAACCAGCGATCACCCAAAATTGTTTTGAAACTTGAAGTTCCTTTTGAAGTTTCCGGTTTACCGCCGGCAGTTTGCCACATTTGCGAAACGGTTTTCCAGTTTCCTTTAATGTCCGCAAGAACTTTGTGCGCTTCACCCGGAGTAGCCGCTGCTTCGTATTGTTTGATTGTCTCTTGCATCTTCGGATCTAACGCCCCCGCTTTTTCAGCAGCGAACGTGTTCAGGGCCAATCCTACCAGAATTATAGATGTTATTAAAGTCAGTTTTTTCACTGTTTACTCCTTTTAAAAATTTTAGATATGTTCCACTAGTGCACCTGATTCCGCCACTGTAAAATTCTCAATTCTTCTCGATTAACTTCTGCAGTTTATCAATGGACTCGGTCCATCCTTTTACGCAGTCGTCATGCATTTCTTGGGGAATACCTTCGTGGCTGAGAACCATCTTTGTCTGATCTTTGCTAATGGCTTCAAAATCGACCGTTACAAAAAGTTTATCACCCCATTCTCCTGGCATATCCAAAGATTGAGGTGAAACCATGACGCCATCTTCATCTGAAAAATAATCTGTATTAACGATTTTTTTATTCGGAATGATTTCTTCGTAATTGCCCGAGCTCCAGATTATTTTATTGTCAGGTCCTTTCATTGCAAATGTAAATTTGCCACCGACCCGAAAATCGATCTTTACCGTTGGCGCTGAATACTGATTTGGGCCCCACCACTGCTTTACTAAATCAGGTGTGGACCAAGCACCGAAAACTTGCTCCACAGGAGCTTGAAATACTCTTGTTATCTCAATTAAATTTGAACCGGGTATATTTCTTTTGTGGTCGTCTACAAATTTAGCTTTTTCGCTAAAAGATTGATCTGTCATAACATTCCTTTCGTTAGGTAGGCTTAATATTTTTTGAGCTAGCCAGTAAGTTTAATGCAATAGCTAATCCAAACTGTACTTTAACTGCGAAGCGCTGAAATTAATTACGAGGAAGTTTACCCCTTTTAAATGTTTGACCTCCAAGAAATACATAAGTTGGGAGCCTTTCTTTAGCGAACATTATATCAAGTTGAGATTCCGTAATTTTGTGTATAATCTTACTTAAATGTTAAAATTAAATTTAGGCTGCGGCTACAATCAATTACCTACACATATTAATGTGGATAAATTTCCTGGGTGCAAACCCGATGAGGTTGTTGATTTAGAAAAAACTCCGTGGCCATGGCCCGATAACTCAGCTTCAGAAATCTATATGAGCCATGTTTTAGAACACTTGGGACAAAACCCAGAAGTTTTTCTAGCGATCGTTAAGGAAGCATATCGTGTTTTAGCGCCAGATGGTGTTTGGAAAATTATAGTGCCTCATCCACGTCACGATGACTTTTTGGCAGATCCCACGCATGTGCGCGCGATTACTCGGACTACGATGGAAATGTTTGATCTTAAAAAAAACCAAGAATGGATCAAAGCAAAAATTCAAGCATCCCCGCTGGGTGTAATGATTGGTGTCGATTTTGAATTACTCAGTGAAAAAGTCACAGCTGATGAACTTTGGCAGGGTCGAATTAGCCGCGGTGAAGTGAATGAATCAGATTTAAATCACTTGGTTTGGCATAGTAATAACATTGCCCGTGAAATCTCGATCGTTCTGCGGGCTAGGAAGTCTTAGATTCTAATTTTGGCATGATCATTTTTTTCTTTTATAAATTTAAATACTTAGATACGATTTATCCATGATTCAAAGTCTAACTAGAATTTTAGCAGTAAGTCTTTTCATTTTATTAATCTCTGCATGTGCGCATCAAAAAAAAGAAGTGCAATCCTGCATTTTGGCTCTGAAAAAATTGATCAGGTTCCAGACTCTGATGGGCCATGCGGTTCTGGGTCGGCTGATTTAGCAAGAAAGCAAAAAGAACTTTATCTTGACGCTAAAACAGATTTAGATGCCAAAAACATTTTTAGTATAGCAAGAGCTGGCGCTAGTGCAAGTCGATTAATAAATTATAATCACAAAGTTGCGATGGCGATTGAAGACTGTCACGGCGATGTCGAGGGGCATGAATTAGTGGGTTCATATGAAGCTAACATTATTTTCTTTAAAGGTGATTATGAGATCAGCTTCTACGTTATGGGAATCGATGCACCGTCTAGCCTTACAATTGGTCAGTCTGAAGAATTTCTAAAACATATCAAACCAAATGGTGATTCGATAACAGAAAAAATGTGGGATGGATTAACAGACATTGTGCGGTCGATTTCGTATGAGTAGGTCTCCACTTATTCATGGTTTTAGATACGATTTTATAGGTCGAACCAATAGATCTTAATTTTTATCTCAATTCTAATATCAATTTAGGAAGCTGAAGTATGTTGCAAGAGTTAGAAATCGTAAAAGCAAAAGATGGTGTAACAGCAGAAGAACTTAGAAGCGTCCTTAGATATGGTGAGAAGCTTATCGGTGAAGATTACTTAAAACGAATGAAAGTGATTAAATTATTAGGTGGTGTATAGTTCGTCGCAGAAATTTCTGGTAGCGTGTATTTTAATTTAGTGTCCATCAAGCCGGGGCCAGATCACTATTGACTACTGAAACTTTGTGTTCACGTGTGAAAGTCAGCATCCCGGCCTATGCATTTTCAGAAGTTTTAATTCCATCCTTGAACAATTCAATGGATTGAAGTTCGTAAATCCGTACAAGTGCTCTGTATTCATTTTACTATTCATTCTTCGTAGTTTAGGAAAAATGTAATACGCTGTCATTTACATAGATTGAGGGTTGCCCATTGGCTCTTAAGGTCTAGCTATTAGGCTCGTATATCGTACTATTTAGTAGCTAAATCGTACTATTTAGTGATACTATGTATTCATGATTGAAAA
This sequence comes from Bdellovibrio sp., assembly GCA_043756765.1. GTDB lineage: Bacteria > Bdellovibrionota > Bdellovibrionia > Bdellovibrionales > Bdellovibrionaceae > Pseudobdellovibrio. The sequence goes on from JAYUQO010000017.1 coordinate 4,149, forward strand.
TCTATTAGGAAACCAAACAGTCGAAAAAGTACTACTCTATATCGTAAACTATGGTGAAGGTCACACATCAGGTATTGCGCAAACTTTTGATTTGCCAAAGTCACAAGTTAGAAAGCAGTTGTTACGTCTGGAAGACGGTGGGGTAGTTGTAGGTAGAAGCGTTGGAAACATAAGAATGTTTCAGTTTAATCCACGCTGTCCCTATAAGAAGGAATTAGAACTACTACTTGAAAAAGTTCTTTCATTAGCCTCTAAAGAAGATCAAGAAAAATATTACCGACAACGACGTCGTCCCCGAAGAACTGGTAAGTCGTTATGAATAAAATAAATAAAAAAATGACACTTCAAGATTTTGCGATAACGGTAGCTGAAGCGCTCAAAGAAAAAGATATTGATGTTATTTTAACGGGCGGTGCTGTTGTATCCATTTATTCTGAAGGTAAATATGTTTCTAAAGACGCTGATTTTTTAAGTGAAACAGATCATCAGTCTATAAAAAAAGCGATGCATGAGCTAGGTTTTAAAAGCATGGGAAAAGATTTTTATCACGATGATTGTTTGTTTACCGTGGAATTTCCTGGCTATGAACTAGTTATTGGTGATGAGCCAATGAAAGCAGAAGGCAAAATCAAAAAAGGCAATTTTACGCTCAAACTACTTTCACCTACCCAGTGTGTAATGGATAGATTAGCTGCTTTTTATCACTGGAAAGACAGACAAAGCTTACAGCAAGCTGTTATGGTTGCACAAAATCATCCTGTAAAGTTAAAATCAATTGAAGCTTGGTCTGCAAAAGAAGGTATGTCCGATCGTTATAAAATATTTCTTCAAGAGCTTAAGACTGAAAAACTATGAAAATCATCAAAGTTTTTAATCCAGATCTAAAAAGCAAAATATGTGAGTCCATTTTACGAAGCTTACCATTATGGTTTGGTCTTGAAAACGCCATCGTTAATTATATTAAAGATGTAAAATCAATGGATACATGGATTGCTTACGATAATGATGCACCCATCGGATTTATCAGCATTCACAAACATTTTGAACAAACAGCTGAAATTCATGTGATAGGGATACTCGCAGAATATCATCGAAAGGGTATCGGTCACGCTTTGTTAAATGCTGCCGAAATCCATCTGCGTGAAACAAGCGTAAAATTCTTAACCGTAAAAACTTTAAGTGAATCCCGTGAAAGCAAAGAATACGCACAAACTAGGAAATTCTATTTAAAGTCAGGATTTACCCCGCTAGAAGAATTTAAAACCCTTTGGGACGAGTTCAATCCGTGTTTATTTATGGTTAAAGCGTTATAAAAGCCTTAACTTGACGATTATTTGAAAACAATACTTAATAATCAGGTGTTATTTACATTAATAAAAGGTGGGTTTATGTCAGAAGATATGAAAACAGAATTAGATAGACTAAGAGCTGAAAACGAAGCACTTAAAAATAAAAAACCAAACAGCGGCACACTTTCTATGAAAGTCAGTGAAAAAGGCGCATTGTCTGTTTACGGCATGGGACGTTTCCCGGTCACTTTGTATAAAGAGCAATGGCTTAAACTTTTAAGTATAACAGAAGATCTTAAAAAATTTATTGCTGAAAACGACAGTCGTTTAAAAACAAAAGAATAAATCTAAATGAACATAACAAATATTATCCATTACATAGCACCGGTGATCGGCTTTTTCACATTAGCTATTGGTCTAAGCGCTGTCGCAAAACCCGAAAGCATGTCAAAAAACTTTGGCATTCAGGCCAGTGGCAAAGCCTTACCTTATGTCATCAGCACAGG
>JAYUQO010000018.1:0-2287 GCA_043756765.1 Bdellovibrio sp.
AAAAATATTTTGAATCAAATTACATCACAGCTGTTGCTGGTGGAATTAATGAAACCACTGATTTATTAAAATTACCGTGGAACCATTTATTTTTTACGGGTAGCACTGCAGTGGGTAAAGTTATTATGAAGGCCGCTGCTGAACACTTAACACCAGTCACGCTTGAGCTGGGTGGCAAAAGCCCCGCTATCGTGAATGAGGATGCTGATATTATGGTGGCAGCAAAACGTTTAGTTTGGGGGAAGTTTTATAATGCGGGGCAAACCTGTGTTGCCCCAGATTATATTTATGTTCATCAATCTGTTCGCCAAAAACTGATCGATCAAATGATTGTAGAAATAAAAAATCAATTTGGATCTGATCATCAACAAAGTTTAAGTTATGGTCGCATTATCAATACAAAAAATTTACACCGCTTAAAAAAATTAATTTCAAAAGATAAAGTTATTTATGGTGGCGATATTAATGAAGCTGATTTATTTATCAGTCCAACATTGGTGCAAGTGACAGATTGGTCAGACCCCATCATGCAGGAAGAAGTCTTTGGTCCAATTTTACCGATCATCGAATTTGATGATTTAAATTCCGTTTTTAGTTTAATTAACATAAAACAAACTCCACTGGCTGCTTATTTGTTTTCAAATTCAGAAAATATTCAAAATCAGTTTTTAGATCGGGTTTCATTTGGTGGCGGCTGCATTAATGATGTTGTTTTACATTTAGGAAACCCACACTTACCCTTTGGAGGATCACAGCATAGTGGACACGGTAGTTACCACGGTCACTATTCATTTTTGACTTTCAGCCATCAGAAAAGTGTTCTACAAAAATCAGTGTATTTGGATTTGCCAATTAGATATCCGCCCTACACTGAGAAAAAATTAAAAATGGTTCGTCGATTTTTAGGGATTTAAATCTGAAATCTAATCAGCGATAATCATGTCAGAAATGCATTTTGTATCATTTGCATAACTGTAGAATGGGGTTGAACCATTGCGACTAAGCACGACTGTGTTCGAAACGCCAATCTGGGCTGGATTGTAAGTGAATTTTTCGATGGCGTAATTAACAACAGTTGTGGCTGTGTTAATTGCTGTAGCAACATAAAGCATATTCGTATTAGGGTCTAAAACCATTTCTGAAATTCCATACAATAAGTATGAGTAAGTTATCGGATATAAGCTTGAATCATAAATTTTATTAGCTGCACCCACAGTCGTTGAAGACACAGTCTCAGTAATATTATAAGCATAAATACTATTGATATCTGTTGTTGTCGCATTACCTGCGTAAGCCACAAGTAATTTTGAATTTACAGCATCATATGTTGAAGCCACTGGAAAAGAATTTGCATTTGGGGCTGCTTGAGCCACCGTGCAATCTCCACCGATTGAGTAACCGTCTGGCCTGACCAGCCCAAAACGATTTTGAGCTGCGGCTGCGTGAAGAAAAACTATAAATTGATTTGTCATACTGCCAACTTTAGACATTAGTGTTGTTGATGTTGCACAAGGTGCTGCAGGTGCATTCACATAAGGGTTAGCCCCTTTTGTGATTCTGACATTGGATGAAGAGATTTTTTCAATGGCCGTTGATTTACTAATTAGTAAATCTCCTGTAGATGATATTTGTAAATCTCTTAACTGAGCACTCAACGCTGTTGTGTTATTGCTAAATAAACTGCGGCTGCCTGATGAAGCTTTAGCTACACGTTCAATACGACGAGCCCCTGCTGTCGTTGTGTTTTCCACAAGTATATACATATTATTTGAATCAATGCTGGCTAAGCCGACTGGTGTGTCACCAGCCTGAGCAGGTGACGCATTGTAATCAGCGATAGTTGTGTCTTTAAGACCAGTATCTAAATTGATTCTGTAAACTAAATTCGATGATGTTAAATTAGTAAAAGTCGTGTTGCCGCCGCCTGAGTAACATGACCCTGAAGCCACATACAAATAACGACCCGATGAACTTGAACTTAATTCTTCTTCAAGTTTTGCACATGAAATTGTAAGCACGACTAATACGAGTCCGACTAAAATAGCTGGTCTGATTTTTTTAATATCCATGACTTCATCATCGGCATTTTTTAGACAAATGTGATGATTTCTTGATAAATCTAGACATTTGTCATAGAATTGCTAGTGATTTAAAGCCGATATATTTATTAGAATGAATCACAACCTAAGATTTTCTTTTTTATTATTTATCATTATATTTTCATCTACTTATACGTCAACCAGTTGTAGCCAAATCATATCTCCCTACCCCAGGACACGTATTAGCG
>JAYUQO010000019.1:0-5911 GCA_043756765.1 Bdellovibrio sp.
TCACAACTTGTTGATAATTTCAAGAAAACACATCCAAAAGTTGTCGAAGATCTTATTCCTGAAACGATGAATCTAGGTTCAGTGGTTAAAGTTTTACAAAACTTACTACGTGAACAAGTTTCTATTCGAGATTTATTAACTATATTTGAAACATTAGCTGATGAAGGTGGTAAAACCAAAGATATGGAATTACTAACTGAATCAGTTCGCAAACAGTTATCCCGATCAATTACAGCTAAATATATGAACGATGACGGATCAGTTTCAGTCATGACATTAGATCCTAAGTTAGAAGAAATGATTTCAAGTTCACTTCTACAAACAGAACAAGGCGTGCAGCTTGTAATGGATCCTCAGTCAGCATCTAAAATGATTTCAAATTTAGCTCAACAAATTGAAACGCATCCTGAAATTGCGGGACAACCGATATTACTGACAAGCCCTACGGTTAGAAGACATTTATCTAAATTATTATTACGATTTATCCCGCAGTTGATTATTTTGTCGCACAGTGAAGTTTCTTCGGAAGCTCAAGTGCAATCAGTGGCCTCTGTTGGATTAGCATCTTAAAAGGAATGAATTATGCAGATTAAAAAATTTGAAGCCCGCACAATGAAAGAAGCCTTAGAGATGGTTAAGACCCAGTTGGGACCTGACGCTGTTATTTTATCAGCTAAAGAAATTAATAAAAGTTTTGGTTTAGGTGGAGTCAAAAGCATCGAAATCACAGCGGCTTATTCTGAAACTGTTCTTAAAGCTAAACAATATGCTGAATCAAAAATGCCTCACCAGACGCGTGAAAATTTTAATCGTACATCTGCTAAAATTCAAAAAGAAACATTACAAAGAATCGTTGATAACCGCACAACGCAGATTAAAAATAAAGAAATTAATTTAAGACCTGTGCTTCCAGAAATGAGAACACAACGTCGTTATATTGATATCGATGCTGAAGACAGAATAGTTGCACCCGTTGTGCTACAACAACCTAAAACAATATCAGCACAAATGACGCCGCAAAACTTAACACAGGTAGCACAAAAAACGTGGGATCAAATTGAAGTCACGCATTTGAAATCTGAAATTGAACAACTTAAAAACCTACTAGGTCAGTTTAAAACTGTGCCACAAAGTTTTGTTCAAGGCCACCCAGGAGCTGATTACGGTGTAAACTATAATTTGAGGAATTATTTTGAAAATTTAATTATTAAGGGCGTTTTACCTGACATCGCAGGAGAAATACTGGCTCATGTGCAGCAAAAATTAACTTTAGAGCAACAAACTAGAAAACAATCTGTTGAAGGTTACATTGCGCAAATTATTTTAAACTCTGTTCAAATTAGTCATTCTTCAAGTAGTCAATTTCATTTATTTATGGGGCCGTCAGGTTCAGGTAAATCTACAACAATGGTTAAATTAGCTAGCGATCTTGTGATGAATAAAAATAAGCGAGTCGCACTGATATCTACAGACACAGTTAAAATTGGTGCTGACGAACAAATGAAAATATTCGCACAAATTTTAAATTTGCCTTTTATTTCTGTGCGTTCGCAAAGTGACTGGCAAAAAGTGGTCCCATATTTAGATCAAGTTGATCATGTGCTGGTTGATTTTGCCAGTTTCAATTTAAAAAACACTGAAGAAGTAGAATATATTCAAAAAATGATACCACCTGTGCATCCATCAAATATCAGTAATCATTTAGTGCTGTCAGCGATGTCAAAAGATAAGGATTTGCAAGATATGTATAAAAGATATCAGGCCTTAAATATCACAGATATTATTTTCACATCATTAGACGAAGCTAATATTCATGGAAATATTTTTAATTTCATCAGAAAAACAGGATGTCATTTATTCGGCTTCGGTATCGGCCCCAAAACTCCGGAAGATTTTGAAATGGCGACACAAGAAAGAGTTCTCGATTTATTATTAGACATTACTAAAACTTATCAACAACAGGATGCTCAAATATGAAGATTGTTTCGGTCAGTTCAGGTAAAGGTGGAGTCGGCAAAACAACTGTGACGTGTAATTTGGCTTTAGCCATTGCAGAACTTAATAAAAGAGTTGTTATTATCGACGGTGATTTAGGTTTAGCGAATGTCGATATTCACTTTGGAGTTCACCCACAGGCCCACTTGGGTGATGTTTTAAGCGGTCAGCCGATGCAGCAGTGTATTACACCCGTTTTAAAAAACATTGATTTGATAGCTGGTGGCAGCGGTTTAACAGAACTGACACACCTAAATGCTTTTCAAAGACGTGAACTCATTGCCCAGGTCCAAGATATTCAATTTAATTATGATTATGCGATCATTGATAATTCATCAGGGATCTATGAACATGTTTTGCATTTGAATGCGATTGCTGATGACTGTTTGATTGTACTTACACAAGATCCATCAAGTTTTGCAGATGCATATTCACTAATTAAAGTTTTGAATCAAAAATATAAATTACAAAATTTTAAAGTGGTTTGTAATCAAATTAAAAATCAAAACGGTCAAAACGTATTTATTAAATTCGCTGAAGTAGTGGAAAAGTTTTTGTCAGTCAGGTTGAATTTTTTAGGCAGTCTTCCATACGACGAAAACTTGTACAGAGCGCAGCAGATGCAGCGTCTCATGATGAGACAAAATATTGTTTCACCAACGAGCGAAGTTTTCCGTGCGATGGCTATTGAAATCACTCGGGATTCTCAGTTCGACAATTACTCAGGTCCGACTAAAGGCCTAGAAGCGATTTTTAAACCAGCCACAGGTCATGCTTAATTCATAAAATAAATATTGGACTATCGAAAACCCCTTGGTTTTCGGTAGAATAAAGAAGTGAGGGTAATCTTAATGTCAAAAGCAAATTTACTGAAAAAATACTCTAAAGACGAACCCAAAAAGGTTATCAAACGCGAACAAAAAGAAGAGCTTATTAAAGAATATGCTCCGCTGATCCGTTTCGTTGCGCAAAAAATTGCTGTACGCTTACCTCCTAATATAGATATTGATGATCTTATTTCTGCGGGTGCCATTGGGTTAATGGATGCTATTGATAAATGGGATCCAACTCGTGATAACAAATTTAAAACCTATGCTGAATTTAGAATTCGTGGAGCAATCCTTGATGAATTGCGCGCGCAAGATTGGATTCCTCGTTCTGTTCGTGATAAATCAAAAGCTTTAGATCGCACGATCACAGCTTTAGAATCAGAATTAGGCCGATCCCCTGAAGACGAAGAAATTTGTACAAAATTAAATATGTCGATGGAAGAATTCCATGATTTAATTAATCAAGTGCGACCTGTCAGTTTGTTATCAATTGATGATCAGCCTTCTTTCAGTGATTCAGATAAAAAATCAATCGTGAATTTACTAGAGGGCGCTAAATCAGCAAACCCTTTTAATCAACTGAATGTGAAAGTGGTTAAAGATGTCGTTGCAAAAGCGATTGAAGATCTACCTGAACGTCAGCGCTTAGTTTTATCACTTTATTATTTTGAAGATTTAAATCTAAAAGAAATCGGTCAAGTTTTACGTGTCACAGAATCACGTGTATCACAATTACATGCACAAGCGGTTCTAAGACTACGTGCTAAATTGTCAGCTTCGATTGAAGCCGGCGAACTTGAAGCGATTTAGTCTAAAACTTTAGTCTAGGTATCAAGGTCTTTAATACAAGCATCTAGCCGCCGATAAGTCTGTATGGACTATGCGGCAAGTTTAAGAAATATTGAAATTTTAAAAAACTTTATAAGACCTTACAACTGTAGGCATATCCATTTTGATTTCATCACTTCGTCTGATTTTAAAACTCAAATTTTTAATGAAATTGATGATGATTTTATTGAAGCTAATGTAAAAAGATGTCATATAGGCAATATACCTTGTGCCAGAATTTTAGTCGATGATAAGGGCCTAGAAATTTTATATTATTTTGATGGTGATTTTCATTACGAGTATGACTTGGTTATTAACCGTGTTATTGCATTTCAAAGCTTGTCGAACTCTGACTTTAAAAGTGGAAATATTAAATTGCAACTGCTTGATTTAATCCGGCAGCTCAAAAATTCCGGCTAATATAGACTCAGTAAAATTTTCTAATTTGTAATTATTAGCAGTCTTGGCTATATAACTTTCTAGTAAAGTAAATTGTGTAATTCCAGAACTAAGCCAGCCACTAGTTAACTTCTTTTCACTCATAAGTATTTTCTGATCCTTCGATAAGGTCGCATAAAGCTTTAAATGTTGTTTGTTTCTATCATCGACGAAAAAACTAAGCTGAGTTTTTTCATTTTTTGTTTTGTTGGTTTTATTTAGCAGATTCAATAAACTAAGGTATTCAGATTTGATTTGGTTCATGAAGCCTACAAATACAATCAACAAGCCATCCCTAGATCAAACAGAACAACACCTTTAATTCGATATTCGGATTTTACGATTTTCTTTTTTGCATCAGCAAATTAAGTGAAGTTTTAATCTTTTGAATTAGGCGGGCTTCGTTCTGCCTGACGGCTTCACGGGTAATTTTATATTTTTCACCAATTTCTTGCAGTGTTAATGGGTCATCATTCAACACACGTTCTTCAAGAATAATTTTTTCTTTATCAGTCAAGTCATCTTTGATGCTATCAATGGCATTTTTTAGAAATTGAATTTGTTCAGCTAGGGCCAACTGTTCATCCAATGGAAGACTGCCATCATCTTGTTTCAGTAAGCTGCCAATGGATACATTGGATTCACTGTTGTTTGCATCTTGGGGTTTATCAATACTGACATCACGCATAGATAATCTTTTTGCCATTTCATTGATTTCGTCTTCAGGTATACCCAGCTGGTGCGACAGTAATGCTGTGCTTTCTTGGGATGACATTTTTTGTAGTTCAGCTTTTTGTTTTTGTAACTGATAAAATAATTTTCTTTGATTAGCGGTTGTTCCAATTCTGACCATTGAAAATTGGCGCATCAAGTATTCTTGAATATAACCACGAATCCACCAAACAGCATAAGTGATAAGGCGTGCGCCTTTGTTCGGATTATAATCCTTCACCGCATGCATAAGGCCCACATTGCCTTCTTGAATCAGGTCAATCATACGTGAAGAAAACCGGGCGTATTCAGCAGCGATCTTGACGACGAACCGAAGATTAGCACGAACCAAAGCTTGCGCGGCTTCAGGATCTTTAGTTTCAAAATAGTGTTTGGCTAATTTAAGTTCATCTTCTTTGCTTAAAACAGGGTATTTTCTTATTTCAGCTAAATAAGTTGTTAGCGGATCACGTGATCTGGCAATTCCGGACTGCACAACCGGCAAAGAGGTTTCAACAGAGTCATCAACGATTTCTGCAGTCACTTTTTTTGCTCTTGTTTTTGTTACAGTTGATTTCTTTTTAGCCATAGTTTTTAGTACAATTATTTAAGTTAAAACTTTTTTAAATGCCTTTTCGATTTCTTCTTTAATTTTGCCTTTAAACAAAGTCAGTGCAAATGAGATTGTTACTTCAATAGCCACTAAACACTGATCAGCATTTGGTTTAACTTCTAATGACGCACTAAATTGTGAGCCTTTTAGCAAGCATTTTTTGCCCGACTCGTCAAAAGTCGTGCTCAGTTTTGAATCCATTTTTTTAAAAGTATTATCTGAATTTAAAAAGTTTTTAATTTTTAAATAAGCCTCATCTGGCGAAGTCGGTGCAGGTAATTCAAAATTAAGCTTAGGCATATGGATCCTTTTCGTTCACTTTTACGGCCAAAATCTAGTTTAACATACCCCATTTGCCATGTTGATGCAAAAGAACATGACTATTTAGGACTCCATGTAAGATGAGTTTTGACTGAGCTTTGTCAATTATGAGATTCTAATTTCTATGAAATTTGTAAAAGAACTTAAAAGAACACATTATTGCGGTCATCTTAAT
>JAYUQO010000020.1:0-17093 GCA_043756765.1 Bdellovibrio sp.
AAAGGGAGCAAAGGCAGTACGCTTGAATCAGCTGTTGCAGCTTGCGTAAAAGCTGGCTGGCCTGAATCATCTTGTAATCGAGACGTAACTTGCGAAGGATCAGCTATTGTTTGTAATGCGAAAGGGAGCAAAGGCAGTACGCTTGAATCAGCTGTTGCAGCTTGCGTAAAAGCTGGCTGGCCTGAATCATCTTGTAATCGAGACGTAACTTGCGAATAGATTTATTTCGTTAATTAGAATTAAAGAACTGAATCGTTTTCTCATGCATATCATTGGCTATTTGAGGAATCTCATTATCAATCTCATGTAATGCTCCATCATATTTAATAATTTTAAAATGGGATGCATTCTTTTTAAGAATACTATTCGTTTTATCTCGATTGACATAGGTATCTTCTTCGCCCGATAGAAAAACAATTCCTTTAACTATAGGATGAATTTTCCAAAACCTAGCTTGTAAATAAGCAGTGCTTACAAGATTTATAGCGAATTCTTTGATCTCTAAAAATCGACTTGGCTTTATTGATTCAAAATGAGGATTTAGTGTATTAGCATATGAGTTTGATGTCAGTGTCCTGAGAGTAATTATATGATCCAACGATAAATTTTTAGCCGTACATTGTATCAGCGAAGATTTTCCTGCTTCACCGACACATATGTTAGGAACAATGCCTGGTGCAACAAGTGCAACCTCACTAGCCCACCCCTCATTTGCCAATTTGTAGGCAGCAAGTCCACCTGTTGACCAACCAATTACACGTTTTTTACTTTGAGCACAATTTCTACCGTATATTGGATCACTATTCGCAGAATATCTTTCCCATATAAATTTGGCTTGAACTCCGATTTCATAATCATCATTTTTAGGAAATGGATCCCCTTTAGAATTAATTCGAGTTTTAGCCATACTTCCTTCTGATTCACCCTGACCCAGATAATCGAATACCAAAACGCGATAACCAGCTTTAGATAACTTATTAAAAAGCGGATAGTGATTCTGAATAGAGTCGCCAAGACCTTGTAGATAGATCAAGCACCCTTTAAATTCAGAATTTTTTGCTTCTAAAAGAAAACCAGCTCGCTGATAATCAGTTAAATTTTTAATTTTTATTTTTTCAAAAAAAACTGGTGACTGAGACAGTTCAGATTGAGGTTGTCGTAAAAGTTCATTTTTATTTAATTTACGACTAGCGCAAGAAGAAATGATTGTAGAGATAAGTAAAAGTATTAAGCATGTTTTCATATATTCTCCTTAGCTATTTCGTTAATAAAATAGACTTCGGCGCGACGATAACTTGATAGGCTTCTACATCGTGCATAACGACAGCGTTTGCGCCGATTTTAGCGTGATCACCGATGTGTATTGGTCCCAAAATTTTTGCGCCTGTACCGATTAAAACGTGATTCCCCACTGTGGGATGACGTTTAATTTTATCAAATTTCACCCCGCCTAATGTAACTCCGTGAAAAATAATACAGTCATTGCCAACTATAGCCGTTTCCCCAATCACACAGCCAACACCATGATCGATCACAAGTCGTTCGCCGATTTTAGCACCAGGGTGAATTTCGATACCCGTAATTGTTCTAGAAATATCAGCGACAAATCGGGCTATAAAAAATAATTTAGAGTTATATAGAAAGTGAGCTATGCAATGAAAAAAAAGTGCGCGCGGTCCTGGGTATAGAAAGAAAATTTCAAGCAGTGATTTCGCTGCAGGATCGTAATTTTTATAGGCTTTTAGAAGTTGTATTAGCTTTTCCATTTTGTTTTTAAATCCTCAAGAAAGAAATAACGATCAAAGCCTTCGTGATACCTTGACCACGATTCCCCAGCTTCACGTTCTAAATTAACAAAATTCATCATCGTATCAATTTTTGAATCCAGATCATCTATCATAGCAATCACAAGTGCTTCTGGCACCATCGGTAATTTTGGTGAACCATATTCGATCTTTCCGTGATGTGAAAGAATAATATGTTTTAAAATCATTTTTAGATCTTCAGGAAAACCTAAAACCTGTTGAGATTTTTTTTCAACAAGTTCACAAGCTAGTAACATATGCCCCAACAACTGCCCTGACTGCGTATAATAAATTTGTTGTTGTGGATTAATATCTAATTCCCAGATTTTACCCAGATCATGAAATATCGCACCAAAGATCAATAAATCTTTATTTAAAAAAGTATAGTGCTGACTAATTGAATTCATCAATCGGCAGATAGAAACAATGTGAACTAACAAGCCGGATTTATAAGCATGGTGAATTGATTTGGCTGCTGGTGCTTTTAATAAACGGCTTTTGATATCGTCATCTTGTAAAGTTTCAAGCATTAATTGCTTGAGTGGTAAAATTTCAATGGATTGCACTTGCGAAATCAGTTCTGACCACAAGGCATGGGCATCGACTTCTTTTTCTTTCATTTTGTATTGATCTTTATCGATTTTTACGTCTGTCACTTTTTCTAATTTGTGAATCACAAGTTGCTTGCGCTGATTATAAACTTGAATAAGCCCTTTGACTGAAACCAGATCCCCAATTTCGAATTGATCTTCAAGTTCTGTCACGTTATCCCATATACGAGCTTCGATTTGTCCGGATTGATCACCAATTAATAATGTTAAAAAGATACGTCCTGTTTTACCTATACCTTTTGTTTTGTCTTTAACCAGGAAAATTCTCTGATTAATTGGGTCTTTATCATTCAATAATTTGAGCGGAGTCGCATTCATTTTATCCTACTTTATTGAGAATATTTTATGACAAAGTTTTTCTTCTTGTGTTGTATCCGTAATATCTAAATGTGATATTAATATATTTTTTTCTTTTTTCATAACAAAAATATACTGCCCTGCCGTGACATAAAGATGTCTAAGGCTAGTTGTATTTAGTTTTAAAAAATTCATTTTTTGAAAATCAAAAAAATGATTATACAGATCAGTCCACTGTCCACATCCAAGTCCCAATTTATTTTTTTGTAAATCTATTTTAGGGGCATTGCTTATATAGAAAACATGTTCAATCGTCGTCTTTTCATCAAATTGATCTTTAGGGAAACTCAAATAAAAACTGCCTTGTCCAAAAATATATTTTGAATAATCTAATGTTCCACCACCACTTGGGAAGTGAATATCAAAAGTTTCGACATTCATCACTGAACCAGATTCAGCATGTAATCTAACAACTAAGGGTGAAAATATATACTGTGAATCAGGATATTTTTTCTGAACAATTGAAAACAAATCCTGTGGAACTTTAAAATCATTGGCCGTTTCGTTTATATAAATATTTTCTGGCGCAGTTTCAGTTTTTTTTGAACATGCAGCAATCAATAGAAATAATGCTAGCACTAGGGCTTTATTCATGGCCAGCGCCTTTGGCTTCTAAATAAATTTTTAGATCTGACACAGAGGATTCATTAGACTGCATGTAAAGAATTTCTTTATTTTTTACTTTTTCAGTCAGTAATGTTACCCAAGTCACCCAAAATGAACCTTGGTTTTTAAAATAACTCACTTGCGGGCTAAATTCTGGTTCGGGCTGACCTAACTTTAGCTTTGCATCGATTAGGCTAAACTGGGTCGCAAGATTAAGCTGATCAGATACGATCAGCTTTTCAGAAAGTAAAACTTTTTCGTAATTTTTTAAACCCGAGTCTATCAACATCTGTGTGTTAATTTTCTGTGCATTGAGTGCAAAGCTTGATTGTGTGTTTTTATAGATTTTTTCTGCTTGTACGGGTTGATTATTTTCTAATCTAACATGAATTTCAATTTCACTTTTTTCGTTAAAACTCAAATAACTTTGTAATTCATCAAACACTGCTAATAGGTGTTGTCCCTCGTAAAAAGAACCTGCGACAGAATAAGATATAAAAAACTGATCTTTAAATTTAATTGGAAAATTGATCGTTTCTGCATACAAAGCTTTAAATGAGTCTTCAAGTTTTAATTTTTTACTGACTAACTGCCCAATCAACAATAATTCTTTTTTGTAATCATAGTTTCTCTGTGAATATTTTTTTACTTCATCTAAAATGTATGTGTCATTTTCACGATTAAGTTTAAGTTCGTTAATTGCGTAGCCAAATAAATACCGACCCTTAGGGTTAACTTTGTAAAGTTGTAAAAATAAATCTGATGAATTTTTATAAAGACCTTCATTAAATGACAATATCGCATCATTCTCTTTAGCTGTTTCGTTAGTAGGATCAACATCTCTGGCTTTGATAATTGATTCGCGTGCCTTTTTAAGATCTTTTAAAAGCATGGCATTATTAAAATCGACTAATTCAAGTTGAGCTTTTTGTTCAGTCGATAAACTAGCTTTCGATTTGATTCGTGAAACTTGTTCCTTCAGTTGAATTAAACCTGCTTGGTCTAATTTAGGCCAGAGTGGAATCACTTGTGGTAAGATTTGACCTTGTTGATTTGCATTCACACGACTGAATAAATCAATAAACTTATTTTCTAAACCAAAAAGATAATATTTTCTAAGCTGACCTAATGTTGCCATTTCTTGTTGTTGTTTATCTTTTTGTTTCAAGTGGTATGTTAAATACCCTACTCCAGCCAGAACAATAAAAATTCCTATCATAGCAATTTTAATACGATGTGATGATTGTTTTAATTCTGCATGAATCATTGGATCAGATTTATGAGCATATTGCTGAGTCAAAATTGATTTAGCAATATGTCCCTTTGGTTTTAAAGTGATCTCTTCTGAAAAATCGATGTCTTGCACTTCACCTACACTGACATCTGTAAATGTTTTCGGCGGAGTATTCGTTGTTGTAAAATCACTAATTTCTTGCGTCTTTGAAGCTGTGCCCGTGAAGGAATGTCGTGTTTGCACAGTTCGTGTGTGATCATCATTTTTACTAAGCTTAAGACGAATTTCTTCAACAATAGATTGTAATTCAGGACATTCACGAATGTACAGCCAGCGACTTTTCATGTCTCTGACTTCGTCGATGATTGATATTTGTTTTTTCTTTAATAGATCTTCGATTTGATCAAACGAATAGGGACCTAAAATTTTATTATCACTTTTAATGACCCATTTTCTATCCACAGAATTTTGCATAAACCCTCGTGTCTAGAATGGTGAGCTAGTTAATAAGAGCTTCAAGTCATCATTAGTTAAGAACAGACCAGCTCCACCGTAAACTGATCTAGCATCTCTTTTATCTAAAATATCACTATAACCCGCTGTAAAATAAAGCCCAAATCGTGTTTTATAAGTCAGGCTTGATCGCAATTGCAGTTCTTCAAAGTCGTAAGCTTCAACTGAAGCCATAAATCGGCGATTGAATGGTGAATAATCGACCCCAATACCACCCGTGTTTTCAATCAAACCACCTTTAAAGGTAAAATCATAAATATTTTTCGCAAATAAAGCTGTGATTTTAGTTTGGCTTTTATATGTTTTCGTTTCATCAACTGAAGTCGACGGTCCACCGCCAACGCTGGTCAAAGTATTTGTCTTCTGAACAACACCCGCAGGATCTGTCACGATTCCTAAGTAGTAATAACGATCAAGACCTGGTTGAATCAAAATACCCACTGAGGATTTTGTATCGCCAACTTCATTTAAATAGTAACTGTTAAAATCGATACCAGTTGTAATTTTACCAGCTGAATCAACAAGCCCACTGATTCCTTCAATAGCTGCAGAAACGTCTTCAGCTGTTTTTTCATCAGATACAAGTTTACCAATAGTGCCTTCGCCTGAATTAATTTTATTGGTGATCTCTTCAATATTTTTAAGTGAATTATCAATGCGTGATAAAGATCGTTTCCATGTTTGTTTGAACCCGTCTTCGCCTTCTTCATTTAAAGCTTCATCTAAAGTCGCCGTAATACTGTGAACTTGATCAACGATGTCACCGATTTGTTCTTTGTTTTCTTCAGTCATATCTGCAATATCATCAGTTAACTTTTCAATATTCTGAACAACACGACCCAAGATATGTTTATTCGTTCCATCATTTGTTACAGCTTCATTTAAATTTTTAGCCACATCTTTCAGTGACGTTGTAATATCTGACACTTGCGACATAACGTCATCTATAGATCCGCCATTTTTAATATTTAAAATTTGGCCACCATCTTCAAGATCTGAATCACCCGCGGCACCCAATTGAATTTCAATGTATTTATCACCTAAAATACCATTAGCTCGCATTTCAACAATCGCAGAACGTGTGATCTTTACATCCGATTTTACTGAGATATCGATTCGGGCTTGACCATCAACTAATTTAATATCTTGAATAGCTCCGATAGGAATTCCTGCCGAACGTATAGCAGATCCTTTTGTTAAACCGTTCGCATTGGGTAAATTAAACCAAGCTTTTTTTGAACGACCTAAAAATCCAGGATCATCACTGACTTGTAAAGACATCAACGCAATAATAGCCGCAATTGAAACGACAAGCGTACCCACTTTAAATTCGGCTGTGCTGAAAAAACTCATTGATGCTTCATTCCTTTAGTTACGAATTTCTTAACTAATTCAATATCAGAATTGAAAAAATCTTCTGCTGTACCTGCTAATAAAACTTTACCAGCATCTAGCATCACAATAAAGTCTGCGATTCGAAAAGCTGCACTAAGATCGTGTGAAACCATCACGGAAGTCGTCCCTTTGTGAGCTTTGTGAGTACCGACGATTAAGTTATCGACCATTTCGGTCAGTATTGGGTCTAACCCCGTTGTTGGTTCGTCATAAATAAGGATCTCTGGATCTAAGGCTAGCGCTCTGGCTAAGCCTGTTCTTTTTTGCATACCACCTGAAATTTGACTGGGTAATTTTTGAAAATGTTTTTCTTCTAATCCCACAGTTTTTAATTTTTCAATGGCGATTTGAATCATCTGTTCTTTTTTTAAATGTCTGCGATGTTCTTCAAGTGGAAAAGTCACATTTTCTAAAACAGTCATATCATCAAATAAAGCTGACCCTTGAAAAAGAACTCCGTAGTGACATCTAAATTTGGTCAATGTAACTTCATCTAAAGAAGCTAGATCAGTTCCTAATACTTCAACTATACCTGATGTCGGTTGAAATAAACCTAGAATATGTTTCAACATCACGCTTTTTCCTGTTCCAGAAAAACCAATAATTGCAGTCAAGCTGCCTTTAGGAATTTTCAGATCTAAACCTTTTAGGACGAAATCATTTCCGCCGTCGAAACTTTTTTTAAGATCTTGTAAGACGATGGCGTACTGAGCTGTCTCTTTTGTTTTATCTTTTGAATGACTCATTTTGAAATACCTACGAAAATGTAATACATACGAATCAAGTTCATTAAAAAATAATCGACAATAATAATGCTGACCATACTCATGACAACACCTTTATTCGTAGCTTCACCAACGCCTTTAGCGCCGCCTTTGGTGTTATATCCTTGATAAGTACAAATCACGGCGAACATAAAACCAAAAATGGCAGATTTAAATAAACCTTCGTTGATATGATGCACATCCACTGTTTGTCTGATTTTTTCAAAAAAGATCGCATCATCAAGACCCACAATGTGGGTACATAAAAACCATGATCCGACCATTGCCATAAAATCAAATAACCCAGTTAGCAATGGCATACAAATCACTGCTGCGACTATTCGCGGAGCAATTAAATACTGTTTTGTGTTCACGCCCATAACATCTAAAGCATCCAACTGTTCGTTAACCCGCATTGTTCCTAATCGCGCAGCCATTGCGCCACCAGCGCGGGCCGCAACTATTAATCCAGTCAGCACTGGCCCTAATTCACGAGTAATCCCAAGCGCCACAGTCGGCCCTACCAGATTAACCGCATTCACTAATTTAAAGCCTAAATAAATTTGAAACGATAATGCTAAGCCAGTAAAAATACTTGTTAAAGTAATAATCCAAACTGATTGATTACCGATAAATTCCATATGTTTAACAACTTCGCCGTATCGGTAAGGCTGAGTGAATAATAATTTTAAACTTGAAATAGCAAAAACACTGAATTCACCGACACTCATGATCATATATTTGATACGATCAGCTGTACCGATTGCGATATCATCCATAGTTTTTGCAATACGTTCTATCACAGCATTAGCCAACGGCAGCTCCTTTAAAATGTCTTGGTACTCTATCACCGACCGATGTTAAAACTTCCCAAACAATAGTCTGAGATGCTTCAGCTGTTTTTTTTGCGCTGTACAAATTATTTTTTTGATCGTAACCAAAAAGAATAACTTCTTCTTCATCATATTTATAAATTTCGTGGGGCTTCACTACATCAGTTACATCAAGCATAATAAAATCCATGCAGACTTTACCAATGATCGGAACAACATGACCTGCAAATAATGCTTGCCCGCTATTAGAAACTAATCGGTGAATGCCATCAGCATAACCCACTGGCACAATCGCGATGCGTGAATCCCTTGTAGCAATCCAGCTAGCACCATAAGAAACGATCTCACCTTTAAAAACAGATCTGATATTGTTAACAACAGATTTAAACGTCATGACCGGTTTCAAATCCAAGTGATCAAAATGATCACTTGGCGTGTATCCATACAGCATCAACCCAGGTCTGAATCCCCATTCATACTGATTTAAAAAATGCTGTTTGTTATTTTGAACTGATTCAGCTGCGCAACTGGCAATCCCGCCAGAATTTAATAAATGCATGTGTACTGAAAGATCATCAAATATTTTATAAACTTCTAGCATTTGACGACTTTGCCCTGCAGAGTCACCAATAGGACTGATTGCATCTTCACCGTTAAAGAAATGACTGAGCAATCCTTTAAGCCGAAATTTTTTTGTATTTTTAAAATATTTTTTCAATTTATCTGATTCACTGACATCAAAACCTAGTCGATTCATACCTGTATTAAATTTAATATGAACACTCATCGGTTCATCAGCAACTTGTTCTAAATGTTTAATATGTTCCCATGTGCTGATCACAGGGATCAACCTAGCATCATAAATTTTTTGTGCGCCTATTTTGTCAAAACCACGAAAAACTAAAATATCTGCTTGCACGCCAGATTTTCTAAGCAGCAAACCTTCTTCTATCAGACACACGCCTAAATGTTTGGCGCCAATTTTTACTAAATGCTGAGCAATGCGAACATCACCGTGTCCGTAAGCATTGGCTTTAACCATTGGGCACAGAAAACGATCAGAACGCGCAATAGATTGAATCAAACTAAAATTATGACTGAGATGCTCTAAATTTACCTCTGCATAAGTTCGTCTGAACATTTCCATTACGACACCGTAAATTCAGGCTTGTGATTTGAGCTTGGTTTATAAATACAGATTTTGTCTCCACCTTTAGTAGAAATAAACTGCAAAGATTTTTGTGCGCTACTGTCTAAATCTTCAACTGTATGCGATAACGATGGGTATTCACTAATGCCTTGGCTTACAGTGATTGCAATACCGTTTTTAGAATAACTTTCTTTATTTAATTCAATTCGCAAACGCTCAGCACGAATCGCAGCCCCTTTACGGTTACAATCAATCAAAACCACTGTGAATTCATTTTCGCTAGTTCGACACAAGTAGTCTGGAATTCGAGACGTCAGTTTAATCACATTTGAAATTTTTTTCAATATTTCATCGGCAAAACTTCGACCCTGACTAATTTCAAGTTCAGAAAATTTATCAATACCAATTTTAACAATAGATAACGGCAGATAATCACGACGAGCGCGTTCTATTTCACGCTCTAACAGTCTTTGATAAAAAACTTTATTATAAAATCCAGTTAAACTGTCTTCGATATCTAAATGTTTAGGCTGTGATTCGTAAGCTAATAATGAATACACCAGTGACATCAAAGAAAAATCTTCGGCCACATCTGCACTGATGTCTTGAGTTGAAATCAACACACCTTCTAATTCATTCTTAATAATCAATGGCAAAAGCTTAACATTATGGCTTTCAAATTTATTTTTTAAATAAACCACCATTGAATCTGGTGTTTCACCTAAAAGAATCTGCTGGATAAAATTATTTTCTCTCTGAGGCACTTTAAAAGAAAGACCCTCTATCCATGATTCTGGAACTTGTGAAAAAGACACCGCGATAAAAGTTTTGATTGAAGATGCGTATTTCAGAAAAATCCATGATTGAGCTGGTGTCTGACTATAAAACACGTCTAAAAGATTTTCTTTTGATTCTGCTGTTTTATACTGACTGATTCTAAGCTGATACGGCCTTACAGTGGTCGATTGTCTTTCGCTGTTTAAAGTTGAAACTAGATCACTTGATTTCGCTTGTTCAGATCTATAATTTTCATACAATTGTTCATTCTGGTATGTGCGATACAGCACTTCGCAGGTATTATCGACTGCGTAGGCAGTTTGGTTTTCGATAGCACTGGCTTCACCATTAGAATCGACAATTTGCATGACTCCGTATTGTCTGTAATTTTTGAGGGATTTTAAATTACCAGTCGGAGCTAAAACAATAAATTTAATTTCATGGGATACAAGCAAACATTTTTCAATATATTCGTGAAGTGGCAAAACCAAAGATGGCACATCTAAAATAATCACATGCGGAATATTATAGGCTAAATCATTGAGTAATAAATCCGCGTCAGCATAAAGCTGGCATTCATATTTTTTGTCATTCAAGGACAATTTCAAGCTTGTACCAAGATCAATGTTTTGACTGAAGACAACTAAACTGAATTCGTTTGAAAAATCTTGTATATTCATGATTCTTTTGTTTTTGCCTGCGGTTTGCGAATTTGTGCTTGAAAACGATCTAATTGTTTATTTGAATGTGTTGTAACACTAATCGAAGGGTTTTCAACAATATTTATGTGCTGGTCGATTTTAAATTGCGTTGGTTGCATTTCCTTTTTTACAACATCGTCATCTAAGCTTAATAATTTATCTAAATCCAAATCGGTGTTGAGTTCCCTGTGAGCTGTTGTCAAAGTTACCTCATCATTCGTGTTATCGTTCGCATTATAGGCATGGTTTGTTTTTGTGATGTCAGCAATTTGACCAAGTGGCCGTGTAAAAATAAATTGTAAAATTGAATCACCATTCGCATTTTCGCTGTCTTGAATATGACACGACATTTTTTGAAATAAATTTTTCAAGTTTTCTGTCATCCATTTTTTCTTATAAGCTGATTGAATTTCCAAAGTTGTAAAATGATCCGCATCGTAGGTTCTGACATTCACTACAAGATGGCTCAGTTGATGACTTGTGTTGGCCATATCGCTTAAAAAATAATCGAAAAAGTAAACTAAGAATGTTTGATCGACTTGAACAGGTTCTGTTGAATTGAAGTTTTTAGAAACTATTATTTGTGCATTTTTTAACAAACGATCAATATTGAAAATTGATTGCTGAAAACTGGCATGCACAACATTTGAATTCACAATCGATAGTTCTTCTGGCCATGCAATGTCTGGAATACTTTGTACAGCAGGTTGTGGCGGCGAATTTTTCGGAATGCTAGGGTCTGCTTTCTTAACTGATAAAGCGACTGATTTTTCATTTCCAAAGGGCCCTGACAAATGTTCGTTCACAGTTTTTTGAAACAATTGATCGCGATGATTTTTTTCTGCTAACTTTACAGCTTTATCTAACGGCTTTGCGATAAAAACCAAAACACCAGAAATTAAAAAAGTTAAACCTAAAATCAATCCAACAATGGAATAAGGAATATGCACCACAAAACTTGATTTAATCGGCGAATAGCTGAATAAAAATAAATTTGTTCCACGAATATCTTGTCGTTCTGTAAAAAATTTATCTTTTGATGCTTTAGCTTCATCTGATACATGCGACACATAATTAAACTGACTATGTGCTACTACAAGCTGATCGTTTGTCAATAATGTCTGTGTCATCAACTGACTACGTTGAAGTTCAAAAAATTTTTGCAGAAAACTAACATCGCCAACAAGCATGACACCGGTTCTTTGTAGGTTAGATCTTAAATCTTTATCAAAGAAAATAAATGCTGCGTGTTTATCACCAAAAGCATCTTGAAAAACTTTTACTTTTGTAAAATCATCACCGCGTATAGGTGTTTTAAAGTATCTTTGAACAGATGGCGGTGTCCATGATTCAGCTTTAGAACCAGCTAAAGTATAAACTTGATCAATTGTGATTTGACCAGTTTGGTTTTCTTTAACTAAACCTAAAAAATAAAATGGTTTCAACTGCACCCAATTGATTTGCTTTTCATCAATTTTTAAAAAATAAGTACTGATTGTATTTCGCATTTGTGAAATTTGCGCAGAAATAGTTGTTCTTAAACCAGATAATTGTGTTTGCTGAAAACTTTGTTTCTGAGTTTGCTTTTCACTGCGGTAAATATCATTCAATTGCCAAAGGACAAGTCCGACAATGATAAATACAAAAGCTATGCTGAAATAGACGTGTTTAGGCTTCATTATTCTTCGTGCATCCTTGCTGGAAGATTCATACCTCTATTGTAGTTTTGTTTCTTATCAGTAATCAATCAGTAATCAGCTCTGTAAATGGTTTTTTTAGATAAATTTGTTTTTTTTGGACAAATTCATTTTTACCAGCTAAAAACGTCTCATGGATCAAAATCTTCAGCCAAATCTTCAGCCAAATCTTTACCGTAATCATTACAGTGAAATTGCAATTATAGGATCAGGCGTAGCGGCATTAAGCATGGCTTTAAAAATAGCAGATCACAAAAAAACGTTTATAATTACAAAAGATAAAGGCCCTTCAACAAACAGTGCAATGGCTCAGGGTGGAATCGCATCCGTGTCGGAAGTCAGTGATTCTTTTGAAAGTCACATTAAAGACACTTTAGTTGCGGGTGCAGGTTTATGTGATATTAACGCTGTGCAAAATATCATTATTCAAGCCCCAGAAAGAATTCAAGATTTAATTCATTGGGGTGTTGATTTTAATACTGAATTGACTCGCGAAGGGGGCCATTCGGAACGGCGAATTTTTCATTTTGAAGATCAAACCGGTGCTGAAATTCATAAAAAACTTTGGAAAAAAGTTCTCAGCCATCCTAATATTCAAATTTTCGAAGATCATTTCGCAATTGATCTGATCGTTAACAAACAAGTCGATCCACAAATTATAGGACCAACACAGGTTATCGGCAGTTATGTTTTAGATAAAAAAACTGGAGAAGTTAAAACTTTTACGTCAGATATGACTTTACTAGCAACTGGTGGAGCTGGAAAAGTTTATCTTTACACATCGAATTGGGGCGGAGCTACTGGTGATGGTTTAGCCATGGCTTATCGCTGCGGAGCCAGAATTGCAAATTTAGAATTTATGCAATTTCATCCGACGTGTTTATATCATAAAGATTCACGTAATTTTTTAATCAGCGAAGCTGTGCGCGGCGAAGGTGGCGAACTGATCAATGCCAAAGGCGAAGCTTTTATGAAAAAGATTCATCCATTAGGATCATTAGCCCCACGTGATATTGTTGCGCGCGGGATCGATGCTGAAATGAAAAAAACTGGAGAACCATGCGTATTTTTAGATATCACTCATAAAAAATCAGATTTTATTCGTTCACACTTCCCCACTATTTATACACGATGTTTAGATTACGGAATCAACATGACTGAAAAACCTATTCCTGTTGTGCCAGCCGCTCATTATTTATGTGGCGGAGTTTTAACTACACCAACAGGAAAAACAGACATCCAAGGTTTGTATGCCATTGGTGAAATTGCCTGTACAGGTTTGCACGGAGCGAATAGATTAGCATCGAATTCTTTATTAGAATGTTTAGCGATGTCACACAATGCCAGTGTTGAAATTTTAGAAGATTGGTCAAAATTTAATAATAATTCTAATAAAAATTTAAAACCGAAACCATGGACTAAACCTGATGAAACCAATCAAGACGAAATGGTTGTGATCAATCATATGTGGGACGAAATTCGTAGATTAATGTGGAATTATGTCGGTATTGTCAGATCAACAAAACGTCTTGAAAGAGCCCAACACCGTTTGAATAATATTTTACAAGAAGTGAAAGAATATTATTCGAACATGAAAATTCATAGCGACATTATTGAACTGAGAAATATTGCCTTGGTAGCTCATTTAACTGTGGAATGTGCTTTGAAAAGAAAAGAGTCCAGAGGCATACATTATTCATTAGATTACCCTCCTGTTGAATCATTAACCTTACGTCCAGCTGATTTTGACCTGAAATCTTATAGTAAAGCTGAAGATACTGTTTTGTTGCGTGGCTTGAATTAGTTCGTTAATCTTTTGGTTATGCACAAAAGATCTGATTCTTTTTTTAAAGGCCACGACAATACCCAGCTGTATATTCAGAAGTGGGAAGCTTTAAATCCAAAAGCTTTATTGTTGATAACACATGGTCAAGGTGAACACTCAGAATGTTATCATAGATTAGTAAGCGCTTTTCCTGATTATAGTTTTATGGCTTGGGATATTCGCGGACATGGTAAGTCAGAAGGCCTTCGCGGCTATGCTAAAGACTTTGATGATTATATTTTAGATTTTCATATTTTTTTAAATCATTGTTTAAACTTGCATACAGATTCTCAAATACCATTGATGTTGGTAGCTCATTCTATGGGGACATTGATTCAAACCTGCGCTTTGAAAGAAAAGCAATACCCATTGATCAAAGCGCAAATTTTAAGTTCCCCGTTGTTTGGTGTTTCTATTGTTGTTCCCGAATGGAAAGATGTGGCCTCAAGCATAGTTAATCAATTTTTACCAAAGATCACATTAGGTAATGAAATTAAAAATGAACAGTTAACACGTGATTACGATGTAATTAAAGAATATGAAAAAGACACTTACAGACACAATAAAATATCGGCTAGTGTGTATTTAGGATTTAAAAGAGAATTTCAAAAAGTTAATTCTTATGCTGCTGAAATAAATATTCCGACATTGCTACATATTTCTGACAACGACCCGATTGTTTCTAGTTCTGCAGCACTGACTTTTTTTGAGCAATTGAAATCAGATAAAAAAGAAATTAAAATTTTTGAAAATGGTCGACACGAACTTTATAATGATACCTGTAGAAATGATGTATTTAAAGTTGTTCACACTTTTTGCGAAAGGTTTATATGAAACAGTTAATATTAGTCGTTAGTTTTCTATTTTTTGCAGCTTGCGCCACAAGACTACCCCTGATAGCTGGAGTAAAAGATATTTCATCTAGCGAATATTCATCATTCGTTGAAGCCAAAACACAAAAATCTGAAGTTTATGAGGGTTTATACAATAAATTAACTGTGCAGTTAACACATGTTGATGCTGAAATGACTGAAAATATTTTAGCTTATTCAGCAAAACTATCACAATGGTCAGAAGCCGTTTACCAAGATGAAAAATCGAAAATGATTTCTAGCCATTCAACACAAATTGAATTTTTCTTGAGTTTTTTCGTTCCAGAAAAAAAACATGATAATTTAAATATTAAAAAAACAACGTGGAAAATTTATTTAGATGTAAATGGCCAAAGATACGAAGGTACTGCTGTTAGAAGTAAGTCCTTATTTCTTGATCTAGAGGCTATTTATCCGCATCATAATCGCTGGTCGACTGCATATATTTTAACATTTCCAGTTTCAACGGCTTCTACTGAGGGTAAAACCTTAACAGTCACAGTCACTGGCCCTATTGCAAGCACGCAAGTAAAGTTTTAATTGAGATTAGTTTAGAGCATCGCGATTTCAATATAGCATTGATAATTTTCAATTTTAAAAGGAATCATTAATTGTTTTTGCAATTTTACTTTTTCAAGATCTTTTGTAAATTGTGATTTTGGTGTAGCCATTCTAAATTCGTAGCCTAAGGGATTTAATTTAGCCTTCATTGACCCATAAACGATATTTGTGATTTCGCCGATACCATCTAAAACATCATCGTTAAATTCTTTAGGCGGCTCACCGATCATGTTTCCAATTATTTTAAAAATTGCATCTTTAGGAAAATGAATCATTAAAAATCCCTTATGCTTAATAGATTTTAACTCCATGACTCCACTGCCATCAGCCTTTGCTAGCCAATCTTTTTCAACAAATGGTCTGCCAAATTCACATTGCAACTGCGCCATTTCACCTAAAGTATTTTTAATACCATCAGCTAATGCGTTAATCACGTTGGCATCTTGAAAGGGATGTTTTGTTTCTAGTAAATTCTCATTCACGTCCTGTGTCCTTTGCTAGATCTTTAGAATAAATCCAAACAACGCCGTTTGAAAGATGATTTTATGTTTTTGATGAAATCTTGACGTAAAGTCTCATACTAGATCAATACTAATCAAAGCTAAATCACTGAATTAATGTCACAAATGCTGACTTCATTTTCCTGTATCAGCACAGTTCTTGGTTGGTCTAACCAAGTTCCTAAATTAATTGATCGAATATTTTTTTGTTCACGACCTTTAAATGAAAAATCATCGAACACATGCATGTGTCCTGTCACAATCAGATCAAAAGATTCAGCATTATAAACTTTCATAGCGTAGGCTTGCACCATGGCTTTAATTTTATCAGACTGAGTCATCGCATAGGACGCTGTTTTTTTACGGCTTTTAGAACTTAAAAATTCGCCCACAGGTTTCCAAAAAAAACCAGGCAGCGCATGAGCAAAGAATTCAACCCATGGCTTTTGCAAGGTCTGCCGATATCTTAAATAAGCCGTATCATCAGGGTTTATATAGTCCCCGTGTTCACATCTGACTTTTAGATCATTAATTTGAAAAAATTTAACACCTTCAATAACTTCGATATTCATTTTTTTAGTCCAAAAAACATCGATGTGTAAATCATGATTGCCTTCGAAATAATAGATTTTTCCACCAGAATTTGTAAATTTTTGAATCTCTTCGACGATTTGTCCATAATGCTTTGAAAAAGCATCACCATCTGAAATCCAAAGATCGAATATATCACCTAATAAATAAAGTCTATTTTCTTTCGGAGATTTATTCAGTAAAAACAAAAAGCGCAACAGCAGATTGCCATTGCGCTCGTTAATATCTTTGATATGAAGATCAGATATAAACCAGTGTTTCACTTATGTTGATAAGTCAAAACCTTGTTTTTTACGTATAA
>JAYUQO010000021.1:0-5887 GCA_043756765.1 Bdellovibrio sp.
TGATGCACAACTAATTATCTAATTGATCTATTAAAAAGTACAGAAGAATCCGATTTTCGAACTGTCGTTCGTCTTGCTGCCTATATATCTGTATTTAGCATGCATTTTAATTTGCAGTACTGGCGTATATGAATAAAAAGAAATGCTATGCCACTCTTGTTTTGTTTTTAAAACAACTTGAATCTACATACTGTCTTAATAATGGGGCTTATCGATTAAATTTCTACTCAAAACTAGACAACACAATTTGCTATTCAATAATTACTTCCAGTAAAAATAAAATAGAAATTGATAATAATATCTTTATACTTTTTAGTAATAGACAGCTGATTTCGAACTTTGATTTTTCAGTGGATCATTTTTTAAAAACATATTTTGAAGACAGGCTAGCTCAATTTTTTAATCTAGATAAGTCTCAAAAAATAGATACCTTAGTAGAAGTATTAAATGACGTCTACATAGATCAAGCAGTTATACCTACGCAACTACTTTAATCTTACTATTTATATCAAACAAATAAGTCTGATGTAACTTACTTTCATCAAGCAAACCGATATCTTCATCATAATAGTCCGTGATCGTCACAAGCTTGCTATCGTATTCACACATCCAACCCTGATCAAAAAAACTGGCCCCTGAAAAGTACTTATTGTTATCTTTATAAAAATAAGCATAACCATATTTCATGGGTAATTTTGCAATATATTCTTCTAATAAATTATGATTCTTAAATAACTTATAACCTAAAACTTTTGATTTGTCTTTATTATCTATTAGTAAAATGAGATTTACTTGTAGCTTACATTGCACAAGTAATCTGGTTATTTCAAGCAACCCTTTTTCTGATTGATTTTTAATATATTTGGTTATATCTAGCACAGTCATACAAAAGTCTTATCGGTACAGTTTGCTGACTGTTCAATACTGTCTATCGGACAAAATAAAAAAAGCGTTTCATGATGAAACGCTTTTTGAGATACTAATTTATAAAAACAATCATTTATTTTAGTAACAGATCGCTACTTGATTGTTCTGAAGTAATGCGTATGCTCCAGAGCAAACATTACCTTGGCAGTTTACGTTATAACTCCATTGTGATGCGCCAATCTGCGCAACAGTCATTACACCAGAACACTGAATACGTTGGTACTGTCCGTTTTGTTGTCCGTACTGACCGCCATATTGATTACCGTACTGGTTGTTATACCCAGATTGTCCATTACTATAACTATAGCCATATTGGCCTTGTTGGCATAATGATGGGTCAGCAGGTTGTCCAGACTGTGTTTGAATACATTGATTCGTTACAGCTGAAGAGTTATTACTTTTTTTATTATTACATGCTGTTAATAAAATAAAAGCAGGTACTAATAAGGCGATTTGAATGATTGTTTTTATTTGTGTTTTCATAGTACTTTAGTCTATTGCATTCAGCGGGCCAAGTTTTTAAAGCTATCGTAAATAATCAATATATCTACTATTATTTAAATCCCTGTTTCACCCTGAGACACGTTGAAAAAAAACAGATCGTAAAATTGTTAGACACTGTTAACTTGATTTTACAATAAAACGCGTAGACTATCTATTAGAACCAATTAAGGAGCCCATTTATGAATTTAAAATCATTGATTATGTTTTTAGTTTTATTCACAACAACTGTTTTTGCCCAAACTGAACAAGCAGCTCATACCCATGGCCTTGTGGAGGTTGAAATCGCTTTTGAACAATTAAATGGCGTCATTCAATTTAGCGCCCCAGCTGAAAGCTTACTGGGTTTTGAGCATAAACCAAAAACTGAACAGCAGAAAGCCCAAGCCCAAAACGTTGAACGTGCTTTTAGCAACCAAGCCTCTCAAATCTTTCAATTCGAAAAAAGCTTAAAATGCCAACTCACTTTAGATAAAGCTGGGTTTGAATATACAGATTCACACGCAGACTTTGATTCTCTTTACAAAGTGAAATGCACCGGCGATATCTCAAAAACTAAAATCATTGTTGATCTGAGTAAATATAAAAATATTAAATCTATTAGAACAACAGTTATTTCTTCAGGCGTACAAAAAGCCATTAAATCAACAGGCCCAGTAGCTACAGTAGAAATACAATAGTTAAGCGTTTAGATCAAATACCAGAAACTGACTGTGATCTTTAGATTTCAAACTTAAAGTTTGTACTTGTTCTAAACCCAACCCATCGCCAGCTTCTAATTCATGGCCAGAAATATTGATCTGGCCTGCTATCACTTGAATCCAAATTTTCCCTGAACGTGTTGTTTTAAATTCAACTTCATCCTGAGCTTTTAATTCTGTCCAATAAATATCCGCATTAGCTTGAATGTTAACTCCACCTTTTTGGCCTTCTTCAGAAGCTACGCAAGTCAGCTGTGATGAATCTGTTTCTTTAACTTTAACTTCTTGATACTTAGGTTTGATATTTAATTTATTAGGCTGTATCCAAATTTGTAGCAGCTTCAGTGGTTCGCTCGTGCTATTATTCACTTCACTATGAGTAATACCTACACCCGCAGACATCGATTGAACCATACCTGGCACGATGAGCGCTTCATTGCCTAACTTATCACGGTGTTTAAGTTCACCGCTGGTAACGATAGTTACAATTTCCATATTATCATGAGAATGGAAACCAAAACCCATTTTCGGTTGAACACAGTCTTGATTAATTACAATCAACGGACCAAACCCAAGATGATTAGGGCTGTAGTAATTTGAAAATGAAAAACTATAACGAGCCTCTAGCCACTCGTTTTTAAAATAGCCTCTTTCATTTGATGGTCTGTGATAAACTGTATTCATAGTGTCTCCTTTAATTTAGCAAAACAAATATAACAAAAAAAAAGCTGACACAACGTCAGCTTTTTTAAAATCTATAATCTAATTGATAAAACTTATTGCATATTAGCTTTGATCCAAGGGATCGCTGCACTGACTTTAGAATACACGCCGTATTTATTAGCTCTGGCACAACCCTCGCCCCAACTTACGACACCAGCTAATACATGAGACCCATTTGAATCAGTCACAACAAGAGGTCCGCCTGAATCACCTTGGCAAGAATCTTTTCCACCTTTTTTGTAACCAGCACAGATCATATTTTCAGTGACATCGCCGTTATACGATTCTTTAGAATTACAATCATTAGCGCTCACTAATGGAACTGAAACTTTTTGCAAGATATTAGGTAAAGTGTTGCTTGATTCTTTAGTCGCGCCCCAACCAGCAGTGATTGACATTATTGTTTCACCGTTGATTACGATTTCAGTTTCATTTAAAGCTACTGGTTTAAATGAAGAGTTTTGATCGATTTGAATAAGTGCGTAGTCAAAATCTAATGTTCCTGAATGATATTTTTCATGAGCAATGATTTTAACTGTTTTAAATTTTTCAACACCAGCTGTGTTTTTTTGATCTAACATACCAACCCAAACTTCGTCAATTTTGCCACCTTTTACACAATGAGCAGCTGTTAGCACCCAGTTTTGGGCAACTAAAGAAGCGCCACAAAAATGTCCGTAGCTTTTAGAACGTAACGAAACGATGTACGGAAATTCGCCTTGTACTGCATTTTCTCCTCCAACTATTTTAGGTGTGAATGTTGGTGTAGCAGTTGCCACGGCTGTAAATAATAATAAAGAAATACCTAGTGATTTGATCACAACTCCCCCTTATGAAGTTTTAAACAAATTATTTTGTCGTATAAACTAGCATTCTTGTTTTTTAAATAAAGTGGCAGCTATTTATGTGGTTCCAAAATTAAACTGTCTTTAGGTCTAGGTTGCGGGGAAGCCGCGTGTTTTAGGAGCAAGATTTATGTCGAGGATTCGAGCTTTAATAAACTCTTTTTGATTTGCCTACCGCCGACATACCCAGACAATTGGCCCGACGACGAGATCACTCTGTGGCAAGGGATGACTAAGCAAATTGGATTAGATTTATTAGCTTGGCCAATAGACTGAAAACCATTTTTCATTTTCAACTCAAGACCGATTTGTTTGTAAGTCGATATTTGACCGTAAGGTATTTGTAGCAGTTGCAGCCAAATCTTTTTTTGAAATTCTGTGCCGACAAGTTTTAATGGTAAATCAAAGGATTTTATTTTTTTAGAAAGATATTTTTTGATTTGTTTAAAACATTCACATGAAACTTTATTTTCGCCATCAGTGTGTATCACTTTATAGGTTTTATTTAATCTTTTTAAAACTGAACCTAATTCACTATTAAAACAAAGTGCATAAATTGATTTTTTATCTACGACAACTTGAATTGAACCAAGCCCTTTAATGTTTTCTGTATGAACCAATAAATTGAGTACTTTTTTACTGACTAATTTCATTACGGACCTTCATGTAAATTTCGTGGTACTTGTAAGCTGGCGCAGGCTTCGCTTGCTGACGGTGATCCGGGAAGAACTTCAGTCCTTGAGTTTGAATCAATAATTTTCGAATTTCAGGATTTTGCAAAACTTTTTCACGTGAAGCCCGTAAAATAATTTGATAATGTTTTTCGCGGCCCTCATCTGTTGAATTATAATCTATTTTTTGACCGTGGTAAGTGATCCATCTGATCCCCAGCTTTTTCATGTTTTCGTTGGCGATGTCGCCTGCCTTTTTAGATTCAAAACCTGACATCTTATAGACTTGTTCTCTGGAGTAAGGCCAACCAACTGTTGGATCTTTAAAACGTTCATCGTTTGCATTTTCAGGGTACTTCATCCCCTGCCATAATCCTTCAAGACTGGAATACTGCACTTTATCTAAAACAAAAATGGAATCAGCTAAATTAGAAAACACACCTAATTCGGTACGTTTTGATAGAATGACTTCATTTTGACTGCGATCCGCGGCCTGTGGGGGGATTTCCCAACTTTTTAGTTCAGCTTCAGGAACAAACTTCCACCATGAATCAGAATAGCTTTGTGGGCCAACAACAGCTGCTGTGACACAGCCACATAAAATAAGGAAAATGAAGAAAGATTGAGATAACCTTAATCTCACTTATAATCCAAGCTGTTTTAAAATTTCTGGCAATTGAGTTTTCATCACATAAGTTCCATAATTAAAACCAACACTGTTTATTGCAAAACCACCAGTATGAATACCAACGATTTTTAGAGTATTAATAGAAATAATTGCGGCTCCACTGCTACCAGGATTTGTATCACAAACATGATGAATTAATTCATTAGAAATATATGGAGCGTGAGTTTTTTGAATACGACAGGTTTTAGACCAAGCCAAAGGGCCTTCTTCAGGATGTGAAAAAATTGTTGTGATCGTGCTTTGTACTGGAATTTTTTCTAAATCAATACCCACTGAAAATGGCGGCACTGGGTAAACTTTAATTAAAGCATAATCCGTGTTAAAATTTCTTTCGGCAATAATCACTTTTTGACATTTTGAATACATATAAGGTTTCGCATCACCTCTGAAGCCCCATTCCACATCGTAGTCAGCTGAACATCCTTGATTTTTAATCAGACCATCAATCACATCCACACAATGACCAGCAGTTATGACATAACCCTTACCCAAATGAGTCGCGG
The DNA here is from genome assembly GCA_043756765.1 of Bdellovibrio sp. Lineage (GTDB taxonomy): Bacteria > Bdellovibrionota > Bdellovibrionia > Bdellovibrionales > Bdellovibrionaceae > Pseudobdellovibrio. The sequence goes on from JAYUQO010000021.1 coordinate 5,560, forward strand.
TACAACCAGCAATCATTTTTCCAAATGCATTTACTAGCTTACGATATTTAAATGGAATATTTGAAGCGTCTGCTTCAACAGAAACTAAATCATTATTGCCGATGATTTTTTCAATGTCATAACTAGCAAATAAAATTTGTGAACAAAAAATTAAACTGATGATTGTAACGACTGCTTTCAAAATGCCCCCTGATTTTATTATTCACGAATATGTACTTGAAACTTTGTACCCAGTCTGGAACTACAAAGAAAGCAAAATGTCGTCTATTTGTAAATATGTATCTGCTTAAAATTAAAGCATAATTTGTAAAGGTAAACCTAACCGGTT
>JAYUQO010000022.1:0-5885 GCA_043756765.1 Bdellovibrio sp.
TGGTTAGAAATCCTAAAATTATAAATAAAATTAAAAAAATGAAGCCTGATATAAAATTAATTGGTTTTAAATTAACATCGACATCCGATTTACAACATATATCCAGTAAAGTGGGAGCTTTGTTCAATAATGCCCATTGTGACGTGGTTATTCATAACGATTGGTCGACAGTTAAAACCGATCACCATGTTTTTAATGTTTATAAAAATAATGAAATAAAAAATATAAGTATAAACAAAACCGATTTAGCTCAGTATTTAATAACGGAGTCTTTATGATTTTATCACTTGATGTGGGAAACACACAAATTTACGGTGGGGTTTTTGAAATTTTACCTCATGGGCAAGAAAAAATGCTTTTGTCGTTTCGTAGGAATTCAAAACAGGGATCTTCATCTGATGAAATTGGCGTTTTTTTAAGACTAGTTCTTAAAGAAAATGGTATCGACCCTTTAAGAATTAAAAAAATTGTTTTTTGTTCTGTTGTTCCAGATGTTATTTATTCTTTAAAAGGTGCTTGTCAAAAATACTTCGGATTAAACCCTTTTATATTACAGGCCGGTGTTAAAACAGGCTTGAAAATTAAATATCGTAATCCTCTTGAAGTCGGTGCAGATCGCATCGCTAATTCAATCGCTGCTACCCAAATGCATCCACAGAAAAACCTTATTCTTGTAGATCTTGGAACAGCCACAACGTTCTGCGCTGTGTCTCATGAAAAAGAATACCTAGGTGGAGTCATCATAGCAGGATTGAAACTCAGTATGGAATCATTGGAGGCTAAAACAGCGAAACTTCCGTCAGTTGAGATTGTTCATCGTGAAAATGTTTTAGGGCAATCGACTGTTGAAAGTTTACAATCGGGTCTTTATTACGGTCATCTGGGCGCTATGCGCGAAATTGTTAATCGATTATCTGCAGAATGTTTTAAAGATGAAAAGCCCTATATCATCGGAACTGGTGGATTTTCATCTTTATTCGAAAGAGAAAAGATATTCGATTTGATTGCGCCAGATCTAGTCTTAAAAGGTAATCTGATCGCATTAGATATGAATCAGTCAGCTAGAACATACGGAGCAGAAAAATGAAAATAAACATGCTTTATTCAAAAATTCACCGCGCTACTGTAACCAATGCAGATCTTAGTTATGAGGGTTCTATTTCAATTGATAAAAAATTAATTGAAAAAGCAAAACTATATCTTAATCAAAAAGTAGATATTTATAATTGTAATAGCGGTGCTCGTTTTTCGACTTATGTGATTGAAGGTAATTCTGGTGAAGTTTGCCTAAATGGCGCAGCTGCTAGACACGTTCAAAAGGGCGATGTTGTCATTATTGTAGCTTATGTTTCTGTGGATATTGATCAAGCTAAAAAACATAAACCGACTGTGGTGTTTGTAGATCAAAAAAATAAAGCTCAGGAAATCAGAAAAGAAAAAAGAGCTAAAGTTACCCGGTATTCTTAATAGACCAACTGGGCCTGCCCAGCTTTAATTAATGCATTCCAATTTTTTTGCATTTGTTTCATCTCAATTTTTAGTTGTTCCATTTCATGTCTAATGTGTTCAACTTTTTGTGAATGAGCATTTTTATATTCGATTTTCAACTGATCAAACCGGGCTTGAGTTTCAACAATTTTTATAGACAGTGGTTCTAATTTTTCTTTATAAAATTGAGAGTTTTTAATTTTTTCTGATTCAACTTCTAATCTGGCCTTCAAAATTTCAGAAAATTGTACTGTTTTAAGCCTGCGCGCAAGACCTAACAAGGCCACAAACTGAATTGACCATTTGGTTGGATCCCAATGATACCATCTAATCCCATTACGATAATCAAATTGAAATTTATGGTGGAAGTTATGATAGCCCTCACCGTGTGTCAGTATTGAAACAATAATGCTATCTTTGGCCGTTTTATCTGAGGAATAAGGCGCTTCTCCTAATGTGTGGCTTAGTGAATTTACAAAAAACGTTGATTGCTGAGTTAAAAATATTCGCAAACCTCCCGCAATAACTAAACCCAGAAAAGCATTACCTAGCAATGCCCCAATGATTAATGGAGCAATATACCCAACAAAAATAGCCCAAGGTAAATAATGTTTATGCTGATGCATAATTCTTGGATTTTTTTCTAAATCAGGTGCGTGGATCGGCAAACTGACAGAATCATGCAGCATCATCCAACCCATGTGAGCATAGAAAAAACCTTTTTTGATAGAATAGGGGTCCTTATCTGTGTCTTCAAAACGGTGGTGAATACGGTGATCACTGGCCCACTTTAAAGCTGAACCTTGAAAAGCTCCTGCACTAATAAAAAGTAATATTGTTTCTAACAAAGGGTGGGCTTCGTAAGATTTGTGTGAATACAAACGGTGATAACCCATTGTAATACTCAAGTTTGTTAAAACAGCAAAAACTAAACCAAAAAAAGTAATCCAGCCGATTTCACCAACAGTGTAACTATTCGAATAAACCAAATAAAGAACAAGAGCAGCAATCGAAATAACAGGATTTAAGATAAGAAATAAAGTAACCGACCAGCATATTTTTTTAATTTTTAATGACATATATATAGTCTAACAAATGATCTATTAAACGCTATCAATTTTTGGCTTTTGGCTCTAATCTGAAATACTCAATGGCGTCTATAACCGCTTTAGGTTTATAATACTTATATTGATCAATCCATTGCAATCCTTGCCATCCTAACTGTTGAAACTCAGTGCGTGAAATGTCTCGAGATTGGACAAGTTCAAAGTAGTTAGCAATATGTTTAAGTTCATTTAAACGCATTTCTAGTGACGGTAAATGAAACTGAATAAATGCCATATCTTTTTCGACTTTAATAAAATCTAAAATGTTTTTGTTAAACAAAACATCAAATTTATAATCCTTCTGAAAATCAAGACCTTTAACCATCATCAATTTTTCAGAGGTCTTAATAAAATCAGCTATATTTATAGATTTAGTATCAGAAGACAAAAAATAAATATGTTGTTTGGATTTAATTTGGTTGAACACCGACAGCGGTAAACTGGTCTTAGAGGGTAAAATCCAAATTTTTTCAGAATCTTTAATCGCGATTTGTAATTTTAAATGATTCATCGAATGTTTGAGTAAACCGTTAAATAAAATAGATTGTTCATTTAAGTGATCTGAAACTTCGAATAAATAATCAAAATAGGCTTCAGAATATGAATCAGAAACACCTTGTGCCGTGAGGTAATCTTTCATGTGGTAATAAAAGGCTGTATCAGTTTCTGATTTAGAATCTTGAAAAGACGAAAAATAAGCTAAAAATAATTTAATACTATTTAAACCTTCAGTTAAGGGGTTTTCATATTTTAGAATTTGATTGATTTTAGTTTCAGAATCTAAACGAGCCAAACTTAGATGATAAGTCATATCTTTGATAAATTGACTTTTTTTGCGAAAACTTATTTGATTAAAAGCTTCAATCAGCGCTGATGTTAATAATGGTCGCACGCTAGTATTAATAATTTTTTCAGAATTTAAGTCACTTTTGCTATTTTTTTGCAGCATGCAAGTTTCGTAGTCTTCAGATAATTTCCAAGACGATTCACAGTAGCTTCTTTGGTTTTTAAGTATTTGTGGCCAGGGGGCTGAGCCTGTTTTCGTCTGTATTTGTGTTGTCGGATCAAATAAATCAAATTTTCCATAGATGTAAAAATAAACTAAATCTACAAATGAATCCTCGACAAAAAAATCGTTTGATCGGCTTACGTTATTCTTAATATTCTGTTGTATGTGCCATGCTTTAATAAGAGCCCTTTCAAAGTGGCCTCTTGCTAAATACAAATCACGACCGATCGTGATTTTACGTTCTTCAACTATAAATTGATGAGGCTTTTTTTCATCAATTGTAATTTGTAGTGATTGAGTAAAGCCTGCAATAGATTGTAACGCTGTGATGGTTTGAGTAGATCTTTTTGTGAATTCACTTAAATAGCCTTCAATGTCTTTTGAATACTCGTTTGTAAATCGATAGCCACATTGATGGGTTGCATTTTCATTTTTTCTTGTTCCAAATTTAACAATGTCAAACTTGTCGACAACACTGGATTCAATACACTGTTGTGGTCTACTAAGCACTGCTAAGCCTATAATTAGTAAGCAAATTCCAATAGTTATAAGCAGGCTCTTTGTGGATGTCATACCATTTTATTAAGCAATTTTTAGGCCTAAAGCAAATAGTCAGTTAATTATTTTAATTTTTCTACTCTGGCAACTTTTGAAGACAATTCTTTGCCTATAGCTTGGCTAAGCCATGCATTTGTTTTAATTAATTGCGCAAGATTAAGTTGTGTTTGAATGCCCATGCCGTGAAACATGTAAACAACATCTTCTGTTGCTACATTACCGGTCGCACCTTTTGCGTACGGGCATCCACCCAGTCCACCGATGCTAGAATCAAAAGTTCTAATTCCTAATTTGTATGCGGCTAATATGTTTGCCAAAGCTTGCCCGCGTGTATCGTGAAAATGGCCAGCTAATTTTTTAACAGGAATAACTTTCATTAATTTTTTAAACAATGATTCAACTTGTCCTACATGAGCAATGCCAATCGTATCGCCTATAGAAACTTCGTAGCACCCTATATCGATTAATTTTTTAGCCAGCTGAACAACTTTTTTTTCATCGATCGCACCTTCATATGGACAACCAAAACAAACTGACAAATAACCACGAACTTTAATTTTATATTTTTTTGCTATTTTGACGACGTTCTCAAATCGCTCAAAACTTTCAGCAATCGAACAATTAATATTTTTTTGTGAAAAGCTTTCTGAACATGATGCAAATATAGCGACTTCATCTAAATGATGACTGATAGCTTTTTGTAATCCAATTTCATTAGGAACAAGAACGCTAGGGTGTAATTTTTTTGCTGATTTATATTTCTTATTATACTGAATCACTAAATCTTCTGTGCAAGCCATTTGCGGCACCCATTTAGGTGAAACAAAAGCGCCAATTTCAAAATTTTCAACACCCGCATGAATCAACTGATTAATTAATTCTAAACGGTGTTCGACTGATAGATTAACTTTCTCATTTTGTAAGCCGTCACGAAGACCGACTTCAATAAGTCTTACTTTTTTCATACTTTTTCCAGTTTAATCAACGTAGCTCCAAGCTGCACTTGATCATTAAGCTGTATATTTACTTTTTCAACTTTTGTTTTTAAATCTGATTTCAGTGTATATTCCATTTTCATGGCTTCCATAACTAGTAAAGCCTGGCCGATTTTAACATCATCGCCGACTTTAACAAAAACTTTAGTCACTTTACCTGGCATAGGTGCCAAAATATTTTCTGGGCTGACTGTTACTGATTTTTTGCGACGTTGACTTTCAGCTGACAAATCAGCAATAGGCACAGACCATATTTCATCATTCATTTTAATCCATAATACATTCTGAATTTTCTCAGCTAATACCGTTATTTCTTTTTGATCAATTTGAAGCGTTAATTTTTCCATTAAACACCTCTCCATTGATTCATCCATGGCGATTTAGCCGCGGTGTTTACAGTATGTGTAGAAATCGGATTAATCATTTTTTTATATGCTAATTTTGCCAATCGATTTCTGAAATCTAAATTAAAATTGGCTTTTAAACTTTCAGGAAAATAAGTTTCAATAAAGCGTGTTGTCATTTGACCATTCATAAATTCTGGATGCGATAAAATTTCAATTAAATACGGAATATTTGTGTGTACACCAAAAATGATTGAATCTTTTAAGACCCGAATCATTTTTTGAATGGCTCGGGTGCGGGTTTCATCCCAAACAATCACTTTAGCGATCATCGGATCGTAGTGCGATGTAATGATATCGCCTTTTTCAAAACCAAATTCAAAAC
>JAYUQO010000023.1:0-2264 GCA_043756765.1 Bdellovibrio sp.
TAATTTACAACAATCTACAGATCTTGCCGCCTATTACGGCGCGATGAAACAAGCTGAAATTTTAAATGTGATGGCGCATGTGAATTACCAAATCCGCCAGGCTTGGAAATTATTTACTTGGCGATACAGGGTTTTGGGGACTTTTGGGGTGTTTGGAAAAGAAGGAGTCAGTAGCGGAGAAGGTAGCAATCAGATGCCTCAATTTCCGATTCTTTGGACAACGCCTGGAGCACGAGAAACAACGCCAATTAAATTTGACCCGGATGCAGAAAGTAAAAAGTGCTCGGCAGGCAAAGCAACAGGCTTAAATTTTTCAGATGTGCCGTTTATGTGTATGGGTCATATCGGTTTCGCAGATTGGAATTCTCCGCCGGCAGGTGCTGAATCCTATTGTAAAATTGATTGCGCTAGCTTAGGTAACGCAGAAACAACTATAGGTGCTTTACCTAAAGTCGGAAATTTTTCTTGGGGCGGCGCCAATATTGGAAGTGCTGTCGGCAGAGCTATTGCGATTACAGACCAAAATCTTAAAAACAGTTGTGAAAATTTGGCGCCAACGACAATAGCAATGATGGGTCTGTATTATGGAAACTACAGATTTGATACAGCTAATAGAAAAAAAATTATTGAATTACTACATAAAAATTTAATGCTTGAAGAAAATGATATTTTAGATATCGACGGTAAAAAAATATTTACTGGCGTAAAAAATACTTTGGAAAATAATTTAACAGAAGCTAACAAATCATCGTTAACACAAAATTCGATTACTACATATAATAGTGCGAAAAAAAGTAAAACAGATGAGAATTTAATTAACGAAATTAAATTCCAGTTTTTAAATATGTTTTTATTTCAATGTTCATGTAGGGGTAGAGGAAATGACTGCGCACCAGTTGAAATAAAGCTGCAAAATGTAGGCAAAGACAGTTTAGCAGATACATCAGATTTAATGAGACAGTTTAGAATCAAATATCCAAGTATAGCACAAGAAGTTCAGGCGCTATTCATTGAAAACTCCGATCAGACAAATACCCTGGGTTATGAAAAAAACCCTTGGTATAACGTCTATTACGGAGTTAAAGCCACAAGTGAACCAAGGATTCCTTTTTTGCCTTTATCAAAAATTAAATTGAATGCAATTTCATTTGCTAAACCATTCGGTGGAACTTTGGGACCTACTTATTATGATAAATGGGCTAGCGGGTCGGATTCTAGCACTGGTGGGTTTGATGAAAACAGGGTAGATAAAACTTTACCAGCACAAACTTTCGCTAGTTCTGGCGTTGATGAAACCACTTTAGCTACTGTTAAAGGTTCTATTAAAATTACATCAAATTTTTCACTTTACGTAGGCGATACTAAAGGTTTATCAGATCATAAATATTTAGCTATTTACCAAGGAATCCTACAGAGTAAATCTATTCCAAAAGTTGGAACTCAAAGCATGGCTTCACTTGATAATAAGGATCCAGAACCAAATGCAGGTCGTGATTACAAAAAAGCAATGAATTGGCCAAAAATGCTGGAATGGAATCATTTAACTATTTTGCCAACTGATATAATTAATTATGATCCACTCGCATTTAATCAAGACGATCCGAACAACAGAAAAAATTCCTACATGCGTGATATTGAATTATCAGTGGTTGCACCAAATCAATTTGATGTGGCTTATTATTCTATCGAACCCAATTTTTATCAGGCTTATGGTGTTGGAAAATTGGTGAATGAATCTGATGACAAGCCAGGCCCAGGATTAGTTGCGATGGCCAACGCAACCAGCACAAATATTGGCGACATCGCGTTCCCACATGATTTTGGATCAACAGTAAATGCAGGAATTAGTAAATTAGCTCGTAAATATAATGTAAGTCGTCAGCTACAAGTAGTTACAGAATTGTTTTCAGCAGGTACTATATCTGATATTCCAGTTTTAAATTTAGATAAAGCCATAGCTATGTTCTTCACGTTCATCCCCAGAAATCCAGCGGCAACATTAACAGGATGGACATACAACGACCCCCGTAAATATAATGAATTTCCTGAACCAAAAAATGAAGCTGGTGAATACACTATGCACTTCGGAAGTTGTAATGATGAACGTATTAGTAACGGCTCAGGTAACGAAAAAATTTATTCTTCTCTTGCAGAAGACGGTCAAAACCAACCTGCAGTTCCAGGCAATTGTGTGACTGGTGGTCGTACAGGATATTCTGTTAAACTTATTTCTTCTGATTTAGTTCGTGTTAAAACTAAACACA
>JAYUQO010000024.1:0-17037 GCA_043756765.1 Bdellovibrio sp.
TAAAATAAATGTTAAATCAATCCAAAAAAGAATTGTGAAGGTATTGAAAAATGAAAATATCACGTTGGACTGCCGAAGTTTCAGCCACTCCGGAAATCATTCAAGGAATTTTTGAGGCCGAAGGACTAGACGGCCGAACTTCAACTGTGAAGTCGGGGTCAAAAGTTGTGAACCAGCGAGCGATTTTGAATGAAATCATTCAAGTCATTAACGGAGAATTAATCTTCAATTTATCAGGGACACAGTTCGTGCTACGGCAAGGCGATAAGCTTGAAATTCCAGCGAACACCAGTTATTCATTTAGCAATATGAAGAATGAAGATTGTTCGCTGATCATGGCCCAGAAAATATAAACCAATAAACTATTTTATTGGTTTGATTGGCTAGAAGGGCCATTAGCCTTCATCAAACCATCGCTAACTGGTTTTAAAATCTGCGGAGAAATAAAGAAAATAAGCTCGTTTTTATTTTTTGTAGTCGATTGACCTTTAAATAAAGTTCCTAGAATAGGAATATCTTTTAATCCGGGAACACCTTGTTTATCCGCAGTCACATCAGACTGAAAAACTCCGCCGATAACTGCTGTATCACCACTGCGAACAATAATATTAGTCGTTACATCTCGGTTTGTAGTGGCACCGCTATTCCCAAATACAGCCGAACGAGTGATTGTTAAATCTAAATTAACAGTGCCAATATTAGAAATCAATGGTCTAACTCTTAAACTGACCCCTACAGGTACATTGGTAAAAGTTGTACTTTGATCTCCGGCAGCAGTTGTCGTTGTCGCATTAGGTACACGAATCACAGAGCCTTGATTAATCGTTGCAGTCCCGTTATGGATGACAGTCACGCGTGGCGCTGATAAAATTTTAACTTTTGTTTCTCTTTCATCTAAACTTAAACGAGCCGCTAAATCACCAAACGGACCAAATTTACCTAACCAAAGCGAGCCGTTAAGTGACCCCGTATTGCCTATACCTGGCAATGAATTGAGCGACGGACTGATCAGCAGTGGATTTGATGAGTTGTTATTATATCGAGTAATAATTCGCGATGACCCTGTAATTCCCGCCGTGTCTGAATTAACTTGTAACCCCATATTAATAGTTCGTCCGTAGTCTTCAGAAGCTTCAACTACGCGGGCTTCAATGAGAACTTGCTGTGGTTGCGTGTCTAAAACTTCTAGCAATTTTTCAACTTGGGCTAACCTTGCAGCTGTATCAGTTACAATCATTGTGTTTGTACGAGAGTCAGAAGTCACACGACCCCGACCAGAAGTTGGCGCGCCACCAGTTGTTGAACCGGATTCAGACAAAAAGTCTTTAATCTTAGTTTCTAATTCGGTGATATTTGCATAGTTAATTTGAAAGTTTTTAACAACTAGAGGTTCAACTTTCATTCTTGATTCACGAAGTTTGATTGCATCGTCTTCTTCTTTTGTTAAAGTCTCAAGCGTTGCAATCCTGAAAACTTCACCTTGTCTGCGGTAACCTAGTTTTTTAGCTTTAAGTACAGTTGTCAGAGCTTGATCCCAAGGTACTTTCCTCAATTTTAAACTCATTGACCCGGCTATGCCATCATCAAAAATCATGTTGATGCCGCCTTCTTCAGATATGAATTTAAGAATATCAATGATATTCATATTTGTTGTTTCAATTGAAATGGGTCGTCCGTAAAATTGCATATTATTAGCCATGAAATCTTCAAGATTACTTCCGTTAGACATTTTTGAAACATTATTGAAACCAGCTGATCCAACACCTTGGGAAGAGCTAATTTGTGCTGCAGCAACCATGCTGGCTGTTGGTGAAGCAACAATTAGTAATGAATTACCTTCAGGTTGAACAAGCGGTTCACCGACATCTGATTTTAATTGCACAACAAAACGAGCCACATTTGAATTTCTGTTTTGATACGCATCCACGCTACCAATAACACTTGTCATGTCTTTTGTGTTCAGCGGTCTTTTAAATTTTTCAGGTAAAATAACGTTCTGAATTTCAACAACCATTTGGTTAGTGTTATTGTTCATTCGTGTTTTATAGCTTAAAGGTTGATCTGCAGAAATAACGAGTGTTCCGCCATTATCATTACCCAAGAAGCGAACATCATTAATTTTTGATGGAGTTGAGTTGGTAGTAACTGGGCTTGAAGCTTCAGGCTGTACTTCAGGCGCAGCAGCTACTTCAGGTGACGGAGTAGTTTCGATAGGTGCAGCGACAACTTCAGGAACTTGCTCTGTTGGGGTTGCTTCTGAAGAGTTTTCTTTTTCAAATTCAGCAAATTCATCGGTTTCACCTGATGCTGCCGCATTGTCTGTTATTCCATCATCTAAAGATAATTCTTCGCTGCCTGCCGTGCCATCAACACCAAAATCATCATCTGATACAACACGTTTACTGGCACACGCTAAAGAGAATATATAAATGGCTACTAACACCAACCTAAATATTTTTTTGACCATTCCATCCTCCTGACTTAATGATTAAATTTCTAATTTTCTTCCTTAAACAAACTGACAACAACCGGAACATTACCTTGTAACACCGTAATAGAGCCCTCTTTAATATTAGTAATCAAACCGTCTTGATCACCAATGCGGTAACTTCTTTTTAATAAATGTTTTTTTCCGTCTGGATCAGCTATCATAGCCTTAGGGTTACTGACATCCCAGATAACGGCGATCAGTTTGTATTGCTGTAAAGGCCATCTTCTGATGGCTTCCATTTTTTCATCGATTTGATTATCTTGTATTCTTTTTGGGCGACTGGCTTCTTCCTCTAAATCAAGAAGATTTCTTGGTTTTCGAAAAGGATCTTTTTCGTCGCTTGTGATATCCCCAATATAAGATGCTGTGAATTTATAGGGATTGATCCTAGGAGTGAACTCAGTCGGCTGCACATCAGGCGAGACACCTAGATTATCTGAAGTTGCCTGATTCACTGCAGGCACAACAGTTGCGCTCACCGATTGTGGACTTGTTGCCTGATTGCTGACTGCTGTAACCGATTCTTGATTTTGCGCTTTAATATAAGGATAAAAACCAAATAAATAGGCTAATGACATTGCTCCTGCCGTGACAAGTAAATACAAAGAAAATTTAATGCAAATTTGCTGAAGAGTATTTGATTTCATCCCCCCCCCACCTTGCCATTTGCTTTACTCGTCTGAACTTGTTTGTAGCCAATCACTTTTGTTGTAATTTTTAAAGTTGTTGAAGGTGATGTTCCAAGGCGAATGGGTTCGATTCTAAAGTCTTCAATTTTAAGAATTTTTTCAACTTTTGATAATTCAGTGATGAAGTTGAGTATTTGATTATAGTGCCCTTGTAGTTCGTAATCCATGACAACCTGTTCAACAAGACTTTGCTGAAATGCTGGTCCTAAAGTTCTGTTATCCTGTGTATTTGTGAGCTTCGCAATTTTAACACCGGCGCTACTGCTTATCTGTTCAACGATCAGTCTCATTTCAGAAGCATCAAATTCAATTGGGATTTTGGCTTTTACATCTTCGTAAGTTTTCGCTAAAAGTGCTACGTCAGCACGCATTTGCTCTTCTTTTTTCAAGATTTTTTCTGTTTCACTTTTCTTACCCGTTTCAACATCAATTTGTACTTTCAAATCTATAATTTGCTGATCAATAAGGGCACCAGAGTCATACATTGTGAAAAAATAGATCGCGGCCGCTATTAAACTAAATAAGGCAATTCGATTTATTGATTGTCCTGCTATTTTAGTCATGAAATCATTCATTAACAGCCTCGATTGCGTATTCAGTTTTAATATAAAAAGTTCTTATATTAAGTCCTTCTTTTGTTGGATTCGCTTTCAAGCTAGAATCCACCAAACGAACATTTTTAATGGCTTCGATATTTTTTAATGATGATTCAAACTGATTAATCGAAATTTCAGATTCACCTTCGCCGCGCATCTCGATTTCTTTACCTTGTGAAACAATTGATTCAAGCCAAACACCTGAAGGAATGAATGCTTTCAGTTTTGTCATAAACTCAACGGGATATAGCCGCTCTTTTGAAATCTTCTCTAAAAATATTGTTTGTGTATTTAAACGTTTTTTATCTTCTTCATATTTTTCAATTTCTTTAGCGATGGCATCTTTTTTTAGATTGAATTCTGTCAGTTGAGCCAATTGAACTTGAACTTGATTTCGACTGTCTTCAAGTAAAGGTATATTATACATTTCATAAGCATATAAGGCCAAAGGCCCTAAGGCGAAAACGATCGCTCTTTTTAAAAATTCAGACTTAATTCTATTCTGTAATTCGATTTCTAATAAAACTTCTGAATCAGCAGAGCTGTAGTTTGATAAAAGATTAATCTTAATCATGCATCACCGACTTGTCTTAATGCCAACCCAAGAGAAACAGATATAAATGGAGCGATTTGGTTTAAGAAATTGGGGGTTAACTTTTTATTTGATGCTTTAACCCTTAAAAATGGGTTAATCGACTCAAAAGGTATTTTTAAAGTTTCCGAAAGATGTTCCGTAAGCCCCGTGGTTAAACTAGCACCACCAGTAAAGTAGGCTTTTGTGATTTGTAAATCACCGCCAGATGCTGAATAAAAATCAATACTGTTTCGAACCTCTTCAGTAACGTACTGAAGAGCCATATTCATAAATGTTCTTGTGTCTTCTGGGGATTCGCCAGTTTGAACATGCGTTAATTTTAAAACTTCAGCTTCTTCAAGTGTCACACCCATGTTTTTACTGATTTCATTGGTAAAATGAAATCCACCGACAGGAATATCGCGAACAAATAATATTTCACCTTGAAGAATCACAACGAATTGTGTCGAATTTGCACCAAAATTAAATAAGGCCACAGGCTTATCTATTTTTCCGTAATTAAATTCAAAAATATTAGCTAAAGCCAAACTGCTGATATCAATAATTTTACAATCCAAGCCAGCAAAAGCGGCTACTTCAACGTACTTAGCAATGAAATCATTTTGAGCAGCGATGATTAATACATCTGACATTCCGTTTGTAATCGCGAATGGCAAAATATGATGTTCTAAAGTGACCTGTGAAATATCAAATGGTAAATACTGCTGGGCCTCATACTTAATTTGTTCTTTGATAGCTTTTGCATCAGCCAATGGCATTGAGATTTTTTTAATGATCGCAGAGTTCCCCCACATTCCTAAACAGGCAGACTTGCGATTTAAATTATGTTCTTTTTTAAGAAGCTTTATAGATTCACCAATTAAAAATGAATCTGTGATTTCACCGTTGTTCATAGCTTGAGAAGGTGTTTGAATCGACGCAAAATTGACGAGCTCGGCGCTGCCGCCCGAAATATTGAGTTCTGCCATTTTGATGGAGCTTGAACCTAAATCAAGCCCGACCACCTTCTTTGATGAAAAAAACATGCTGCTGGTTGCTCCCAACCTAAATTATCAATTCTTTAGGCGAGTCTTGTCAAAGATCCCAGACTGAAAGCATCATAAAGGTCTAGTTCATTTACTGATTTCTAGAATTGAGGAAAAAATAGATCAACATACCATAAGCCCACGGACTTTAGTCCTAGGATATACAGTAAGGCGCCGATAGCGATAAATGGTCCGAAAGGGATCATTGTTTTTAATTTATCTTCACTTTTTCGCGACAGGTATAAACCAATAATACTGCCTGAAACAGAGGATGATAAAATAATAAATGGAATAGCTTTCCAGCCTAAAAGTGCGCCTAACCAAGCCAATAACTTGATATCACCACCACCTAAACCTTCGCGACCTGTTAAAACAAAGTAAATATAAGCGACGAACCATAAAATTCCACCACCAAATAAAAATCCTAAAACACCGTCGATAAAACTTCGTTCAGGATTTAAATACGCACCGATTAAAGCAATCGCGCATCCACCAAGTGTTATTTCATCAGGTAAAATCATATGGTCAAGATCAATAAAACTACCAACCACTAAACCAAAACTAAGAATAAAGTATTCTAGCGTCGTCCATGTTACACCGTAAAAATAAAAAATCGAGACCCATAATGCAGCCACAAGAAATTCAACAAACGGATATCTAAAAGAAAATTTTTGCTGGCACTGAGAACATTTTCCTCTGAGATAAAAATAAGAAAAAACTGGAATATTATGAAACCACGGCACTATTTTTTTACAGTTTCCGCAACGACTACGACCAGTGATTGATTCTTCAATCGGCATACGCACTATTAACACGTTGGCGAAGCTTCCAAAGCAAAGACCGAATAAGAAAATAACAAGACTGTAGTAAATTTCTAAATCAGACAATTTGTTTCCTTTTAAATAAGTAACTAGCACCGTAAAGCCAAAACATAATCCATAAACAAAGATGCACTATTGACCACAAAACTTCTTTGAATACTGTGGGTGACCTTACAAAAGCGTATGTTTTCCAGTTGAATTCATAAAACTGTGGAACAGTGTAATTTAAAAAATAATTCAACCATTCGCCGTCGATCATCTGATTTTTTTTTGTAAAATAGAGAATGTCATCAACCGAATAAGCCAGTAGCCAATAAGTAAAAACCAATACAACAGTAAATAGCGGTCTAGCAACATTGGAAATAAATAACCCGACAGAACCAATGACTAAACTTTTAAGTAAAATATTTGTAATTGAAAAAAAGTAGCTGCTGATTTCAACTGATTTAAAAACAAAAGCTAATAACGTTGTTGATAAAACCAAGATCAGTAAGCTGTTCAGCAAAGTTAAGCTTAAAAAATAAGAGACCATGATTTTCCATCTTGGAATTGGTCTTGATAAAATCACCATGATTGTTTTTCGTTCGATTTCTTTATGTAAAATAGAGGAAGAAAAAAAGATACTAACAAACAAACTAGAAATTTCTAGGCCTGCTAAACCAAAATCGACAATCAATCTTTGGTTTTCACTAAAACTCAGAGAACTCAACAAATAACTAAATAAAATAAATAAAAATGATAAATAAATTATAGTCTGAAAAAACTTGAGGCGAATCCATTCTTGCGTGTTCACTAAAACTAAATTCATCATGACTGGCTACCTATGAGATCTTTTTTAAAAGCGCGGTAGGCCTCTTCCAAATTTTTATAGTTCTTTTTAAAATCACTGATTAAACCTGAAAAAAGAATTTCACCAGCGTGAATAACAATTATTTTTTCACACAGTTCTTCAATGTCTTCCAATAAATGACTGCTCATTAAAACAGAAAGTTGATTTTGTTTTAGTTTTTTAAGAATATCTTTAATCAAAATACGACCGTCTGGATCTAAACCCGACATTGGTTCATCTAAAATTAAAAAACTAGGATGTGCTATGATCGCTTGTGCAATGCCAATTCTTTGTAGCATACCTTTTGAATAATCTTTTAATTTTTTATTTTTAGCTTGGTTAAGATTAACCATTGTTAAAACTTCATCAGCACGTTGGCTAAAATCAGCTTTTTTTTGACCGGCTAAATTCCAATGCAATTTTAAAAATTCTAATCCTGTTAAAAATTCTTGAAAGTAGGGTCTTTCAGGTAAATAACCTAACTTTTTTTTCCAACTCAGTTGATCTAAATTATTTTCAAAAGTTATTTTTCCAGAGTCAGGAAAAATAAAGTTAAGTAAACATTTAATCGCGGTTGTTTTGCCCGCGCCGTTAGGCCCAATAAGACCAACAAATTCACCTTTGTGAATTTGAAAACTCATATCGTTTAAAACTTTGACAGACTTTTTATAAAAATCTGTCTTAAATGATTTTGAAATATGTGATGCTTCTAAAATCAAACTCATAATATTACCTGTAGTCGTAACTCAAATGACTAACTTCAAATTTTTTAGCCTTAGACTGATCAAGTGCTGTCACAAAAGCTTCTGCCGCATCACTTTCAGTCAAACATGGAATACTGTAATCAGTACAAGCTCTTCGAATTGCAAAGCTAGCCTCGATTGTTTGTCTTCCTGCAGTGGTGTTAATCACAAACTGCACTTGGCCTGATCGGATGCGGTCTACGCAGTGTGGACGACCTTCGTGAACTTTATTTAGTGACAAGCAATTTAAACCGTTTTGTTTTAAGAAGGTCGCAGTACCTTTTGTCGCTGAAAGTTTAAAACCCATAGTGTTTAAAGTCGTTAGTAGTGGCAAAAGTGGTTTTTTATCTTTATCGCGCAAAGACAAAAACACTTCTCCGCTTTGCGGAAGTGAATACGATGTTGAAACGAAAGCTTTCACTAAGGCTTCAGAATACGTATTAGCACGACCCATTGTTTCGCCAGTTGATTTCATTTCAGGTCCTAATATCGAATCACTTTCTTGGAATTTTTTAAACGGAAACACGACCCCTTTAACACAGACTTGATCAAGCTTACGCCAATCGTATTTTGCTAAATCTTTTTCTGTCAGATGAATTCCTAATTGAGCTTTAATCCCCAAATCAACAAGCGGGATTCCAGTTGCTTTCGCTAAAAATGGAACTGATCTTGAACTTCTTGGGTTGGCTTCTAAAACATAGATAACATCATCTTTAATCGCGAGCTGCAAATTTAAATGACCAATGATTTTCATTTTATCAGCTAGTAGCGCACTCATTTTCTCAATATTATTTAATGTTTCAGGTTTTAATCTTTGTGGCGGAATAACACCCATGCTGTCACCCGAATGGACTCCGGCAGCTTCAATATGTTCGATGACACCACCGTTGATCAGCCATTTTTCGCCGCGAACCAAATCGACATCGACTTCCAGAGCACCAGCCAAAAACTGATCCATCAAACAGGGATTGTCTTCGCTGATAAAATCACCGTGACGTTCAAAGTATGAAGCTAACTCAGTTTTATTTTCGATAACTTCCATACGGCGTCCACCCAAAACATAACTTGGACGGCAAATCATAGGGTAACCTACTTTTGATTCCTCGTTTAAAGCTTCGTCCAAACCACCAACCATTGCTGAATTGGGAACAGAGAACTTAAGATCCCGACAAACTTGAGCAAACTTTTTACGATCCTCTGCCAGATCGATGGCTTCAAGCGATGACCCTAAAAGTTTAAATCCATCATCAGATAATTTTTTGGCTAAATTAATCGGAGTCTGCCCGCCTAATTGCGCAATAAATCCATGAGGATTTAATAATCCTAAAATTTCAGAAATATGTTCATGAGTTAGTGGTTCGAAAAATAAATAATCTGAGGTATCGTAATCTGTCGATACAGTTTCAGGGTTCGAATTAATCATAATCACTTTGTAATCTAAATTCTGTAAGGCCTTCACACCGCGCACGCATGAATAATCAAATTCAATACCCTGACCAATACGATTAGGACCACTGCCTATGACAGCTACACTTTTATCAACTGTCATTTTTGAAGGATTTCCCCAATAGGTAGAATAAAAATAGGGCGTCGATGAAGCAAATTCACCAGCACATGTATCAACTTGAAAGTAAGCTGGACGAATATTTTTCTGATGTCTAATTTTTCTAATTTCTAAATCAGTCGTTTTTTTAATTTTAGCAATACGTGCATCTGTAAAACCTAATCGTTTCGCATTTAGCAACAGTGCGGGTGTTAATTCTTGATCCCGAATTTCATTTTCGAATTTAATTAAATCTTCAATCTGTTCTAAAAACCACGGTGTAATCTGAGTCATACTATGAAGTTTTTCTAAACTGTAGCCTTGTCTAAAAGCTTCAAAAATATGCCAAATACGCTGACTATTCGGAGACGAAATCTTTAATTCATCAAGTGTAATTTGCGGAATAGCTTCAGTGTTCATTTCTAATGATGCCAAAGCTTTCATAAATGATTCTTGAAGAGTGCGTCCGATGGCCATAACTTCACCAACACTTTTCATTTGTGTTGTTAAAACATCTTTTGAGCCCTGAAATTTTTCAAAAGCGAAACGTGGAATTTTAGTCACCACATAATCAAGTGCTGGTTCGTAACATGTTGGAGTCACTTGTGTGATATCATTTTTTAATTCATGAAGTTGATAACCCACTGCTAATAAAGCTGCAATCTTAGCAATAGGAAAGCCTGTGGCTTTACTGGCTAGAGCCGAAGATCTAGAAACACGTGGATTCATTTCGATCACAACACGTTCACCAGTTTTTGGATGGACAGCGAACTGAATATTTGCACCGCCAGTTTGTACACCGACTTTATTAATAATTTTACAAGCTTCATCACGCATCGCTTGGTATTCTTGATCGGTTAATGTTTGTTGCGGAGCCACTGTGATCGAATCACCTGTATGTACACCACATGGATCAAAATTTTCTATTGAACACACAACAACAAATGTACCTGATGAATCTCGCATGACTTCAAGTTCAAATTCTTTCCAGCCTAAAATACTTTCTTCAACGAGAACTTCTGATGTTGGACTTTCGTGTAATGCTTGCGCTAACATTTGTTGGTATTCTTCAGCTGAATAAGCAATACCGCCACCACCGCCACCTAATGTGTAATTGGGACGTAGAATCAGAGGATAACCCAAAATAACAGCTGCTTTTAAACCTTGATCGAAATTTTTAACCATTTCAGATTTTGGGTACTTAGCGCCAAGTTGATCTAAGATAGTTCTGAATTTTTCGCGGTCTTCAGCAGCTTCGATCACAGATGGTGTCGCCCCTAGCATCAGAACATTATGTTTTTTTAATATTCCTTTTTTATCTAAGTCCAAAGCTAAATTTAAAGCCGTTTGACCTCCTAGGGTAGGAATAATTGCATCTGGCTTTTCTTTTTCAATAATTTTTTCTAAGTAATCTGTTTTAAGTGGTTCGACGTACGTTCTTGTCGCGATATCTGGATCAGTCATAATCGTCGCAGGGTTTGAATTCACTAGAATGACTTCAAAACCTTCCGCCATCAAGGCCTTACAGGCTTGTGTTCCTGAATAATCAAATTCGCAGGCTTGTCCGATTTGAATTGGACCACTACCGATAATTAAAAGTCTTTTTAAGTTATTCATTTTTGGCATAGTATCTCCTATAGCCCTAATTTATTGTCGTTCGTGTAAATCATTTCTGGCTTAACATGTTTGTACTGTTCAAATTTGTAACGCATTTTATTTAACCGCAGCATAAAATCTTCAGGATTTAAATCGGGATTTTTCTGAAAAACTTTAACTTCAGTTAAAATAAATTTTTGCGCTGATTCTGGGTGAAAACAAAAACCTTTAAGAAAATAATTTTTGTCTTCGATTTCAATAAGACGTGTTTCAAAAAATTCTTTTTCATCAAAATTAAAAATGTGCTGATCGGCATTCACGGATATTTTTTTATTTTTAAAAATATCTTTTAGAACTATTTCATTTTTTTTAATTTTAATAATTTCATAAATTGAATGCTGATGTTGATCTAAAATCTGAATTGCTTTTTCATCAGCCGGATCAAGTCTGAGTTCACGTTGCAAGTGGCAAACGTGTAGTGGCGTTTGCATATAGCCTGATAATTGACGGGTCAAAAAATACCAATCGTAGAACTGATTCATTCTTAATTGATAGTTATCTTTGTTTTCATCTAGTGTTCCAGCATTTTCAAAAAACTCTTTCCGCGCAAGTTGAAGCTCTTTCTGAAATTCAGATCCGGTAAAATGACCAACCAGTTTTAAATAAGACGCTTCAAACTGTTCGTAATTCATATTATGTGCGTCCTTTATTTTTAATCATCTTTGTTGTGAAAAAATCAAACAATGGCGTTGCATCATGCGGGCCTGGATGACTTTCAGGATGATATTGAATACCTAAGCAATTTAAACTTTCAGAAAAGAATCCAGCTACAGTGTTGTCATTTAAATTAACTTGTGTGACTTGAACATTTTTAGGAAGCGATGCGGGATCAACAGCGTAACCGTGATTTTGGCTAGACATATAAATCGAATTCAAAATAGCATCTTTAATTGGATGATTAGCACCACGATGACCGAATTTAAGTTTGTATGTTTTTGCACCCAAAGCGATCGACAAAACTTGATGACCCATGCAAATTCCGAAAACAGGCAATTGACCAAGCAAACTTTTAATTGTCTCAGGAGCTTTTTGAACTTCTGATGGGTCACCAGGCCCGTTAGTGAGCATTATGCCATCTGGTTTCCATTCAAGAATTTCTTTGACCTCCGCCCGTGACGAAAAGATTTTAATTTCAGAACAGCGGGTTTCTAATTCACGAAGAATATTTTCTTTAGCCCCGAAATCAAGAACAGCAACGCGTGGGCCTGATGCATTTTGGCCTTTACGTATTTCTGTTTGTTTGCGCGAAGCTAACCAAACCCAATCTTTTTCAGTTGTTTTATTATTTATAATATTTTGCAAACCTGTTTTTTTGGCTTCGGCTTCACTGCTGGCTTCGACAATCGTTCCCCATGTTGTGCCTTGGCTACGTAATTTGATGACAAGCTCACGCGTGTCTAAACTTGTTAAAATAGGAACTTCGTGATCAACAAGTCTTTGGGCCCATGAATGATTATTTTCACTGTCCTGTAGTTGTAAACATACAAAACCCTGAATCCAAAGCTGTCTTGATTCCCACACATTTTTATCAACACCATAATTACCCATCATCGGTGCGGTCATAACAATAATTTGATTCATATAAGATGGATCTGTCGCAATTTCTTCATAACCAGAATGGGATGTATTAAAAACAACTTCGCCGACTTTCATCGGTAATGTTTTTTGACCACCATAACCCATGCCAGCATACACAGTTCCATCTTCTAAAACTAAATAACGTTGGATCATAAAAATTCTCCTAAAGCTCTGCGTATTATCATTTCTCTCACAAAAACTCCGTTTTCGACTAATTTTAAAATTACTGATCTTGAATCTGTCAGAACTTCTTTTTCAAGTTCGACGCCGTAGTTGATCGGTCCTGGATGTAAAATCATTCCATCGGTTTTAAAGTTTTTTAAAACTTCAGTATTTACTCCGTGTGATTTTCTGTAGCTTTCAACAGAAAAATCAGACTGACCAAATTGATGTCTTTCTTTTTGTACCCGTAAAATCACCACAGCATCAGCCCATTTCAAGCCCTCTTCAAGCTTAGGAAATAATTGCACTTGTATCGATGGCTGAACAGGTAATAATTCCTGAGGAGCTGAATAACCAATGTTGTAGTTTAAAATCTTGCCTAATTCTAAATGAGAACTCACCACTCGTGAATGTCTAATATCGCCGACAAATAAAATATTTTTATTTTTAAGTTGTCCCCATTTTTCAAACAAAGTTAAAGAGTCTAGCAAGGCCTGTGTCGGATGGCCTAACTTACCCCAACCGGCATTAATAATGGGTGTTTTAATTTGTGTTGATAGATTTTGCAAATTCAATTCATCGGGGCAACGGATGACAAAAAAAAGAGGCCTCATGGCCTCTAGATTGAGAATCGTGTCTTCCATAGTTTCACCTTTTTCAAGGCTTGTTCCAGATCCACCATCTAAAACCATTGGATAAATTCCGGCACGAGCACAAGCCGCTTCGAAACTAAATCGTGTTCTGGTGCTTGACTCAAAAAAGACAAGCATACCTAGGCCAACGGTTTTATGAGCTGATCTTAATTTGGTGTCTGCATTTTTTAATTGAAGGCTTGATTCAAAAAGAGAATATATTTTTTCAGAATTGAAGCTCTGTAAATCAATAACAGAAGTTGAAATGTTATTTTTCACTGAGTTATTTTGCACTGCTTTGTAGACTAACAAAACTACTGAATCATTGTCAAAAAACGACTGAATCTAAATCCTTTTTCTTTAAAAATGGAGTCTTGCGTTGAACTCCAAGAAAGCCAGATCGAAAAGACTTTGCTGGAAACTTGATCAAGCTGGATCGGGCCCCAGTCTCTGGAATCCTCGCTGGTGTCCCGATTATCACCTAAAACATAAATTTCGTTCGCTTTAAGCTGGGTTTCGTCGGTATCTTTCGACTTAAGTTCACCACTGAGAGCTTTGAGTATACGTCGTGTTTGTCCAGAACACTTTTCAAAAAGAATTTGAAAGTTTTCACTTTTATAGGATTCATCAACCGCGTAATCACATTTTTTCGAATTGATGTATAATTCACCCTGCTTAATCATGACTTTATCACCTGGAAGACCGACAACGCGTTTTACAAATTGGATTTGTGGGCGATCTAGCCTTTTAAAAACGATAATATCCCCATGATTTGGCAAACTGACGAAAAAACCACTCTGCATCCATGGCCATTTTAACCCATAGGCTAATTTATTAGATAAAATATAATCACCACTAATTAATGTCGGCGCCATTGTAATTGTTGGAACTTTAAAAACACCGATAAACAATATACGAATGGCAATAGCTAGAATGATCGCGAAAATAATCCATTTAAATGTCGATTGAAGCGATTTCTTTTTTGTCGTCATTAATTTATTGTCTTCATAAAACGATCTTTGCGCAAGCTTGTTGGATTACAAATCACTGGTGCCGAAACTAACATTTCTTCGCAGCTTAACCAGATCAACTGAGCTTTGCCAACTAATTCATCAAAAGTGACATAACCCCAAAACCGTGAATCATGAGAGTTATTTCGATTATCACCCATCATAAAATAAGAATTTAATGGAACATGAAAGACTTTTTGTTCGTCTGATGCACTATCACGGGATTCAAATCGCACAAAGTGAGACTCTTTTTCATCAGGAAGCCTTTCACGGTAATATTCAGCATCTGACATTTCATCTAAGTAAGAACTGGCTGGTAAGTCTTCCGCTGCAACTGGTGTTAATGCGTTCAACGCACCATTAATTTTAATTGTCATATTGTTAATTTCAACTGTATCGCCCGGCAAACCCACAATTCTTTTAATAAAATAAACATTTTTATTTTCTGGGTATTTGAACACCACGGTATCACCACGTTTTGGCTTGCTCCAGTTAATCAGCCAGCCGCCCCCCCAAAGAGGCTTTAATCCATAAGAGTATTTTTTAACAATCACATGGTCGTGAATTAATAGCTGCGGGACCATACTTTCGGAAGGTATGACAAAAGGTTCAAACAGAACCCATCGTAAAACTAAAAAAATAACTAACGGAAAAAAAAATAAAAATACAGCATTTGGCCATCGACCTTGTTTGCCAATTTTATTTCTTATAATTGAACTAATGACTGACATTATGAAAAAATCGCGAAAACCGAATAGTTAAAGGATTACAAATCACAGGTATAAATGGAATCATTTCTTCGCAACTTAGCCATACAAAACTGGCGCGCCCTAAAATATTTTTCTTAGGCATAAATCCCCAAAAACGAGAATCATGAGAATTATATCGATTATCACCCATCATAAAAATATGATCATCAGGTACAATCCATTCACCATCACCAGCAAAACCCATCACTTGAGTTTTAGGCATTAAAATACTGTGCTCAATTTTATTGTTATCAGATGTTTTAAGAATTTCTGTGAAGTGCACATAGTTTGATTTTGAATCACGATATAAACCATCACGGCTGTTAAAATCAGCGTCTCGTAACCAATCAAAATCCCATGTTGATTGAGGAACAATTTTTTCTTGAATTTCACCGTTAAGGTACAAAGATCCGTTATCAAATTTGATTTTATCACCCGGCAAACCAACAACGCGTTTAATAAAAAAAGTATTCGGATCAACAGGGTACTTAAAAACAACTATTTCACCACGTTCAGGTTCTCTGAATTTAATAAGCCACTTTTCACTGAATGGTGCACGAACACCGTAAGTGATTTTATTTACAAAAATATGATCATTAATCAATAGTGAGGGCAGCATTGAGCCTGATGGAATCACGTAAGCTTCAAGTAACAACCAACGTATTGTCAACGCAGCTAAAACGGCTAATGCTAATGAACCGTAGCCTTCGGTCCAAAATAATTTATTTCTGATATTAAAGCCGTTGTATTTAGTCATATTAGTCCTCAATTTTAAGGATAGCTAAGAAAGCTTCTTGAGGAACGTCAACAGACCCAATCTGTTTCATCCGTTTTTTGCCCTCTTTTTGCTTTTCTAAAAGCTTACGTTTCCTAGATATGTCACCACCATAACACTTAGCCGTCACGTCTTTTCTGATCGCGCCAAGTGTTTCACGGGCGACAATTTTAGAACCGATGGCTGCTTGAATGTTAACTTGGTATTGCTGGCGAGGAATCAATTCTTTCATCTTTTCAGCCAGCAAACGACCCCGATGTTGGGCCTTTGATCTGTGAATAATTAATGAAAGCGCATCAACCGGTTCAGCGTTAATCAAAATATCCATTTTAACTAGATCGGCTTCTTGGAAGTCTAAAAATTCATATTCTAAAGAGGCATAACCTTTAGTGATTGATTTCAATTTATCATAGAAATCCATAACCATTTCATTCATGGGAAGTTTATATTCAATAATGACTTTTTTCTCTGTGATGTAGTCCATTTTTTGCTGAATACCGCGTTTGTCTTCACAAAGTTTTAATAACACGCCGATATAATCAGTCGGTGCATGCAGTGTGACTTTAACATAAGGCTCTTCCATTTTTAAAATCTGAGTTTCATCAGGCATTCCTGATGGGTTTTCTAACATTAACACTGTCCCATCAAGTTTAGTGATTCGATAAACCACTGTTGGAGCTGTAGTGATTAAATTGAGATTAAATTCACGCTCAAGTCTTTCTTGAACGATTTCCATATGCAGTAAGCCTAAAAACCCGCAGCGGTAACCAAAACCTAAGGCCATTGATTTTTCGACCTCAAAAGTTAATGAAGAATCATTCAAACATAATTTATCAAGAGCATCTTTTAAATTTTGATATTCACTAGCAACAACAGGAAATATTCCTGCAAAAACCATCGGTTTTATTTTTTGAAAACCTGGCAAAGGTTCAGTCGCAGGATTTTTAGAGGATGTGATCGTGTCGCCGACTTTCACATCGCGAATATCTTTGATCCCACAGATGATAAAACCCACTTCACCAGCCTCTAAAACATCAACTGGAAACGGAAACGGAGTGTACTTACCCATGCGTAAAACTTCATAGTCACGATCTGTGGCCATAAATTTAATACGGTCGCCTTTGGTAATGCGACCATCAGTTA
>JAYUQO010000025.1:0-2259 GCA_043756765.1 Bdellovibrio sp.
TCCCCAACGATTTAAACTGACCAGACCAACATCCAGCTGTTGACTGACCTTATCTACTTTTTCAACGTCAGCCCAAATGCTGGCCATAAAACCGTAGTATGAAACATTACTATATTTAGGAACATCAAAAGGATATTTAACTGTCGATAAAATAAATGCAGGTGCCATCACTTGATCCTGTTGCAGCGTCGAACAGTTTGACATGTCCTGTGTAAAAAATGGTTTTACAAAATGATCCTTACAGTTTTTTTGAACCTGTAAAAGCTTAGCCTGATCACTTTTCGCTGTGGTCATTAGCTGACCGAATGAAGTTATATATTTATTTTTAATCAACGGAGTCCACGATGATTGATCATGAATCCCTTCACTGGGCGTAAGCTGTTCAAAATAGTTTTCAATAAACCCAACCCAGTCAGTTTGAAATTTTTCTAAAATAAATAATCTTGAAGAATTCCAATGTAATTGACCTTGGCCTAACATAAACGAATCAATGATTTCTTTTTTTTCAGTCTCAGTGGTGTTTTTAAGAACAACTGCAGGATTTTTTGCACCAGCACCCAGCATGATTTTTTTATGTGGCATTGTTTTAATGATTTGTGAAAGATGATCTAGTTCGCCTGTAAAAACGAGGGCTTTAATTCCGGGATGTTGAACCATCAATTGTGCAAATTGTGAATTCTGACTGTTTAAAATTTGAACTAGGCCTGCTGGGCTGCTGATGCTTTGTAAAAGCTCTGCCCATAACTGTCCGGTGATTGGCGATGTTGAAGATGTTTTTACAATCACAGCGTTTCCGGCTAACAAAGCAGGAATCACCTTTTCTACAAACAAACGAGTCGATAAGTTCCATGATAATATAACTGCTACAACACCGACTGGAGAATAATTTGAAGAGTGTGTTTTTTGCTCGTTCAACTCTGTTTGAAATAAATCTATTTTCTGTAGTGCAATTTGAATATTAGCTACTTCAGTAAAATGTGTTGGTAGGCCGTGATCTGAAGATTCAGCTTCAATAAATTTATTTTTATTTTCGCGAATATAAGATTTTATTTTTCCCAACAAAGTCGAACGATCTGCAGTCGTTGAATCTTTCCAATTCAAAAAGGCTTTTTGTGCAGACTGTATAGCATAAACCAAATCTAAGGGTTCACTGTTTGCAACTGTGTGAAGATTTTCACGCGTAAATGGATGAATTGTCGTAAAGATCGTTTTATTTTGCGAGTCTGTGAATTCATTATTTACGAAATTTTTAATAACCATGTGGTGAACGTAGCAGATAGACTCAGAAAAGGAAACGGCCGACTGGATCCTTTTAGATGTGGTCGGCCGTTTTGAAATCAAATCGATTTCACGACATTTTTGTTCTACGGCGGAGGTTTTATCACCCCACAGCGTATAGGCTGCTAGAGACGACTATGAAGTCGCCACCTCCGCCTTAGTTATGTCATTAATATTTGTCATAACATCACCCCCTTTCATAACCGTATGTACGGTTAAGTAAAGAATAACTGATGTGTTCTCAGACCACAAAAATATAATTTAGATATGTTTCATAACAAGAACTTATTTGACTTTTACTGATAAAAAACAGAAATAAGCATCTCAAATTAAATTATTATTGTCTCATCGAATAATAATCTAGTGTTTATCTCACAGTAATGCAGAAATAATTTTCTCTTGCAGATCTTTCATTTTGTCTGGCGATAACTTTTGAGCTCGCTTAAAGTCTAGGTCAGGGATGCTCCACGCTGGAATTAAATGAAGATGATAGTGCGGAACTTCAAACCCAGCCACCATTTGCCCCACACGAGGACAGCCCGTGACTTTTTGAATCGCTTTAGCAATCCGCTGGGCGTTCAACCCGACACGGGTAAAAGCTACTTCGGGGACTTCAAACCAATGACTGATTTCTTGTTTCGGTATGACTAAAACATGTCCAGGATTCACTTGATCTAATGCCAATATAGAAATTGTTAATTCATCTTCGTGAATTTTATAACTTGGTAATTCGCCACTGATAATTTTTGTAAAAAGAGAAGCCATGTTAGCCCTTAATTTTATAAAGCTCTGCTTTATGTGCGAGCTTCTACTGGTTTCCAGTTCAAGCCTTCTTGACCTTGCCACTTACCGCGTGGGCGATAAATACGGTTCTTTTCGTATTGCTCGTTCGCATGGGCAATCCAACCCGCTACTCGTGATACGGCAAAGATTGGCGTGAAAATATCCGTTGGAATTCCCATTGAATAATACACAGTCGCC
>JAYUQO010000026.1:0-5844 GCA_043756765.1 Bdellovibrio sp.
GGCTCAAGAACTGTTGGTTTAGCTTTTTGATAAACTTCACGCATTGCTGCCATCGCTGCAATTTTGAAGGCCATGTAAGATGAATCGACATCATGGTAAGAACCATCTGTTAAATCAACTTCAACACCAACGATTGGGAAGCCAATCATAGGTCCTTTTTTACATTGTTCATTGAAGCCCTCTTCAACAGCTGGAATGAATTCTTTAGGAATACGACCACCCACAACTTTGTTGTTGAATTTGAATACTGCGCCATCTTCTTGTGCTTCTAAAGGACGTATTGCACCTGCGATTTTCGCGAACTGACCCGAACCACCTGTTTGTTTTTTATGAGTGTATTCGTACTCAGCAGCGGCAGCGATAGTTTCACGGTAAGCAACTTGCGGTTGACCTACAGTCACTTCACAGTTGAATTCACGTTTCATACGCTCAACATAAATTTCTAAATGAAGCTCGCCCATTCCTGAAATAATCGTTTCATTCGATTCTTCATCACGGTGAACGCGGAAAGTAGGATCTTCTTTACGAAACTTTTGTAACGCTTTTGTAAAGTTGTTAGTGCCTTCTTTAGTTTTAGGAGCGATAGCTAAGCTGATAACTGAATCAGCGATATGCATAGATTGCATAGAAGCATTGATTCTGTCGTCACAGAAAGTATCACCAGAGGCGCAATCGATACCAAAAGTGGCAACGATGTCACCAGCGTAAGCTACTTCAGTGTCATCCATTTTATCTGAATGCATACGAACTAAACGCGGAATTTTAACCGATTTTTTGTTCGTTTGGTTGATAATGAAATCACCTTTTCTTAAAGTTCCTTGATAAACACGCATGTAAGTCAATTGACCAAATTGTGTTTCTTGTAATTTGAACGCTAAAGAAACTAATGGAAGATCATTTTCTGTTTTTAAAGCAAATTTTTCTTCGCCTTTATTTAAGTCTAAAGCAACTTCAGTTTTTTCAGTTGGATTTGGTAAGTAATAAGTAACGCCATCAAGTAAATGCTGAACGTTTTTATTTTTGAACGCAGATCCGCAAAATACGGGAACTAATTTTAATGAAATAACGCCTTTACGAATAGCGGCCATA
This sequence comes from Bdellovibrio sp., assembly GCA_043756765.1. Classification (GTDB taxonomy): domain Bacteria; phylum Bdellovibrionota; class Bdellovibrionia; order Bdellovibrionales; family Bdellovibrionaceae; genus Pseudobdellovibrio. The sequence goes on from JAYUQO010000026.1 coordinate 1,090, forward strand.
ATTTCAGGAACAGTTGGCATTTCTTCCATTAAGAATTTTTCAGCGATAGCATCATCGATATCAGCAAGTTTTCCTATAAGTTCTTGTTGATATTTTTTAGCGTCATCGATCATGTCTTCTGGAACTGGAATTTCTGTGATTTTTTCGCCGTCATCGCCTTCATTTCTGTAAGCTTTCATAGTTACTAGATCAACGATACCAACGTGTTTATCTTCAAGACCGATTGGTATATTAACCATCACTGCGTTAAGTCTTAATTTTTCGACTAATGCATCTTTAACACGGAAAGGATTTGCACCTTGGCGATCCAATTTATTAATGAATGCTAAACGGGGAACACTGTAACGTTTCATTTGACGATCGACTGTGATCGATTGTGATTGAACACCAGATACGCCGCAAAGAACTAGGATTGCTCCGTCAAGAACGCGAAGTGAACGTTCAACTTCAACAGTGAAGTCAACGTGCCCCGGTGTATCGATCAAATTAATCGTATAGTCTTTCCACATAACTTGAGTCGCAGCAGATTGGATCGTGATCCCTTTTTCTCTTTCAAGATCCATAGAATCCATCGTTGCGCCGACGCCATCTTTACCTTTTACTTCATGGATTTCGTGAATACGCCCGCCGTAAAATAGGATACGCTCTGATAAAGTTGTTTTACCAGAATCGATATGAGCTGAGATACCGATGTTACGGACTTTTTGGATGTCCCAAGTTTTTGCCATGAAGAACCTCTTTGGTTATTATTTTTACAAATTCAAAACATTGGGTTTAGCATTATTTTTTGTCCTATGCAAATGCTAGGATAAAGATCGATAAAATAGATTTTTTGCGAAACACTCATTAAGCCTAAAAATAAAGCATATTCTGTGATTGCGAAAGTTGATAATTACCTAATAAATCCTTATAATTTCTTATGCCGATACAAAGTGATCTAAATCTTCATGAAATGCTCAAAAAATATTTCAAGCTAGACCAATTCAGAGGCGTTCAAGAAGATGTTTTGGAAAGATTGATTAAAAATAAATCAACCTTAGCCTTAATGCCAACGGGTATGGGTAAAAGTCTTTGTTATCAAATGATGGCTCACCTTCAAAAACCCTTAGGTTTTGGCGATTTAGTTCTGGTGGTTTCGCCGCTGATAGCTTTAATGCAAAATCAATCACAAAAAGCGCTTGATGTGGGTCTGAAAGCTTCATTTTTAAATTCGTCTTTGTCGTTTGATGAAAAGCAAAACCGATTACAAAAATTAGCCGACGGACAGTTTAATATTTTTTTTGTAACTCCGGAACGTTTTAAAAAACAAGATTTCCTAGATATCATTACAAAAATAAAAATTTCGCTATTTGTTGTCGATGAAGCCCACTGCATGAGTCTTTGGGGCCATGATTTCAGGCCTGATTACGCAAGACTGGGTGATGCCGTTAAAAAATTAAGTAAGCCCACAGTATTAGCGCTGACGGCAACAGCAACACCATTTGTGCAAAAAGAAATTTGTGAACAACTTAGTCTGCACAGCGAAGACGATATTCTGACCAGCGGTTTAGAAAGACCACAGTTAGCAGTTAAAGTTCATGACATTTACGGTGAGCCTGAAAAATTTGAACAGATTTTTCAAATTATGAAAGATCATCCAACCGAATCAGGCATTGTGTATTTTTCTTTAATTCAAAGTCTTGAAAAATTTTCAGCTTTTTTACAAAAAAATAAATTTAATTTTTTAAAATATCATGGTGATTTGTTACCGCATCAGCGAAAAAGCAATCAAAAAAGATTTATGAATTCAGAAACGCAGTGGATATTGGCTACACCGGCGTTTGGTTTGGGAATTGATAAATCTGATATTCGATTTGTGATCCATGACGAAGTGCCGTCAACATTAGAATCCTATTTTCAAGAAATAGGCCGAGCAGGTCGTGATGGAAAGCGGGCAGAAGCCCATTTATTTTATGATGAAGACGATATTTCAATTCAAATGCAATTTTTAGATTGGGCTTACCCTGATCGTCAGTTTATTGAAAAAGTTTATGAACTGATTCATGATAAATATGATTTAGTTTTGCAATCAGGTTTTGATTTTTTACGTGAACAAATGGTTTTTAAAAATAAAAAAGATTACCGGGTCAATGCTGCCGTTGGCATTTTAAACCGTTGGGGTTGTTTAGAAGAAGTTGATAATTTATTTGGGTACAAAGCTGTTGAAAAACCCACTGAAGATCATTTTAAAGTGGAAAATCAAAATCTACTTAAAAAAGAACATCAAAAAAAATTATTAAGCCTTATTCAGTGGGTTAAGAACACAGACACTTGCAGAATGGTGCAGATTTATCAATATTTCGGTCATGATAATATGAATGAATGTGGTCAGTGTGATGTCTGTGCTGAATGATTTTCCAGATCCGCGCAAAGCTGAAATCGAAGACGATATTATTGCAATAGGTGGAAACCTTGATGCTGCAAATTTAAAAAAATCCTATGCTATGGGGATTTTCCCTTGGCCGCACGAAGGTTATCCGCTTTTATGGTTTTGCCCGGATAAAAGAGGAATTCTAGATTTTAAAGATTTACATATTCCGCAAAGTTTACAAAAATGGATTAAAAAAAACCAGTTTGAAATTCAAGTAACTGTAAATGAATGCTTTAGTGATGTGATGAAAGAATGCCAAAAACAAAAACGTAAAGATCAAAAGGGTAGTTGGATTAATAAGGAAATGATTGCAGCTTATTCTGATTTGCAAAAAAAAGGTGGCGCTTTAAGTGTAGAATGTTGGATGGGTGATGAACTGATTTCAGGAATTTACGGAGTTATGTCTAAAAAATATTTCAGTTGCGAGAGTATGTTCTTTAAAAAGCCTAATGCTTCAAAGTACGCTTTTATTCAGTTAGTCGAATACTTAAAAAAACAAAAGATAACGTGGATGGATTTACAGATGGTGACGGATGTCTCTGAATCATTCGGAGCTAAATATATATCCAGATCAAAATTTTTAGAAAGAATTAGTAGCTAGAATTGTTCTAATCCAGTCAATATGTAAACTTAAATCTGAAAATACGCTTTCGCCGTAACAAGCATTCATTTTTTGTGGTGCAGTTTTAAATTTTTCGACAGCTATTGCAATTCCAACTAATTTAAGCTGATTGTTTTTGCTTTGGATAAAAAGTGGCCCACCTGAATCACCAGTACAAACACCGGTTTTTTCGATTTCATGAATTCTGATTATTCCCTCGTTAGTTACGATTTTAGAATCAATGTAATCAGCTTTTTTTAATTCAAGCGATTGCAAATCAAACTGATGTAAACTTGTTCGGCCATACCCTGCAATAATTAAAAGCTCATTGATTGCATCAGCGCGGTCAATTTCAAATTCAATTTTATTGATATCTGTAATTGGTCTTTCTAATTCAAGAACAGCTAAGTCTAAATTATTTATTTCCACTTTATCAGTTTTTTTGTAATCAGGCTGAAAGTAAACTTTTTTAATTTCATAGATATTACTATTATCTTTTAAAGACTTTTTAATATCTTGGCCCACAACAATACGACTTTTTTCGATATTTTCAGCACAATGCGCAGCGGTCAAAATTTTATCGGCAGCTATAACTACACCTGTGCAATGAGAAAAAAATTGGGGTTCGTTTTTCGTAATATGAAAATTTCTAACAATGGCCACAACTGATTTAGCTATGGGGTCATTATTTTCTAATGATTTCCCATTGATAATACTATAATCAAAATTATTAGTCTTGTAAGCTTCATGCGTGTATTGCGAATCACCGCAACCACTGGATAAAACCAATAAAGATAAAATAAAGCTAACTGATGTTGATTTCAAAGAAGTCTCCCAAAAATTATTTTTTCAAATCACAACTGTAAACACTGACTTTGTTATTTTCAGTTAAATACACTGACAATGTTCCTTTTTGACCTGGCGTTTGTTGCATTAGAACAACACTGATTGAATTTGTGTAAGCCGAATAACCAGTCATCACTTCAGACTGTTCAGTTGTGCCGATCATTACGATAGGTTCTTTAAGAAGTGATTGACCTAATTGCTTACGAACGCTTTTTTCCACTTGGGCAATATATAAATGTAAATCTTTATTGTTATCAACTGTGACCACAGTGGCGAATGTTGTGCTTCTATCAAGCATGATAGACAGCTCAGAATGTTGCGCTGTAGGCTTGTTGCAGACGTATTGGATGGATTCAGCTAATACTGAATTAAGTCCGATAAAACTAGTTAGGATAAGGATTATTTTTTTCATTAGTTTTCTCTTTCGTTAATTTTTTTAAGGGCTTTAATAGCTGTTTCGCGGACACTTCTGCTGCTATCTTTTTTGGCAGACTCAGTAAGCATCATCATAATACTTTTATTTTTTGTAATAACATGACCTAATACCGCTGCAGCAGCCATACGTACGAAATCTACTTTGTCATTTTTCATATTTTCTGCGATTGCCATGTGTATAGTCTCATTATTCGGTTTAATATCACTAAATGCATAAGTAGCAACGCTGCGAATATATTGAGATTCATCACTTTTCATGCTGTCGAAGATCATCATGTGGATAGTCTCATTAGTCGGTTTAATACCCATAATTGCAAGAATGGCAGCCATGCGTACGTCTTCAGATTTATCATTTTTCATACTGTCTGCGATCATCAAATGAATATCGTCATTTTTAGGACCCAAGCAACTAATAGCGTAATAAAAAACGCCATTTTGTATATTCGCTTCAGAAACATTTTTT
>JAYUQO010000027.1:0-5839 GCA_043756765.1 Bdellovibrio sp.
ACCATTTTGCACATAAAATGAACGATCGCGCTCACTATCAACTTGCAAGTCAGACAGATCTTTACCCGTAATTTTTTTACGAATAGTTTCTTTTTGTCCGTTGATCATTTCATAACGAATAAGACTGGCTTGATCTTGTAAATCTTTAAGTTCGATTTCCATATTTTCTAAATGAGCTTTAACCATATCGCCGACCTGTGATTTGGCACCTTTAATACGATTAGAAACAACTTTTAAAGAATACTTACCAACAGCCGATGATCTAATTTGTGGATTTTCCTCAACTGTGGATTTTTCTTCGTAAAGCTTTTTGATATAGGCCATTGAACGACGTACATTACCCTCTTGGTAAATTTTATTAAGAACTTTTAATGGTAATATTGTTTTGATTTCAGCTTCATCAGATTTTTTAAATAGACCCGTTTTTTCAATTTCAGAATAAAAAACTTCTGCTGAACGTTGAGCCCGTAAAAATTTTTGAATTCGACCAAGTAGTGGCCCGTATTGTTTTTCATAAAGTCCTAAAACTTTTTCTGTTTCGTCATATTTACAGATATATAAATAAACAATGGATCTTAACAGTAATGTTTCAGGAATATAAAAATCATCATAATAACTTGAATGTAGAGTTTGAAAATTACTGAGTGCAGATCTAAAACGCGCGGTTCTTAACATCGCCCAGCTTTTTTCAAAAATTGCATCATGCCACATAAAGTGATCACGAGGGATTTTTCCATAAGCATCGATAGAGGCTTCAAAAGATTTTTTCTGATACAAAGTTCTGGCGATTGCCATTTGGGCGGCAACTTTGTTTGTATCTGTTACTTTCGCACTGGTTCTAACTGATTTTAACTTATTAAATGTCGACAATGCTAAATCAGTTTGGTTGGCTTCAGCTTGTGATAAACCTTTATTGTATAAAGCATTATAATAATAACGACTTTGCGGGCCAACTTTAGCAAACAACTGTGCCGCTGCCGAAAAATTATTCGCAGCCATTTTAATTTCACCTAAACGATAATTCAGCATATCACGATGTTGAGCTGGCACATTTGCTACATCAATTCTTTGCAGAGCATAGTTTAATAATGTTTCATCACCTAAACGATCAGTGACAATTAACAGTTTTTCTAGTGCTGCTCGCGTAGTCGGTCCACCAGCTCTGATCACATCGACAAACTGAAAAGCTGCCGTTTGATTTAGGTTTAATTCCATCAGCGCTTCGCCTAAGTACATTTTCAATTGCGGTTTTTCATTAGCTAATTCAGGTCTTTTTGCCAAAGATTGTAAAGTATTTGCTGCAGCTACGTAAGATCCATTTTTGTATTGCGTAATAGCAGCTTGAATCTGCTGACGGTTTATAGAACTTTTAGATTGTGTATAAACTTTTGGTGTTGCTTTTCTTTGAACTGGCTTGTTTTGCACAGCTGTTCTTTTAACAGGTGTTTTCTTAGCAACTGCTTTTTTCTTTTGTGCTTGGGCCAAGCCCGTCTGAGCTAACAATGATATGAATAAAATAACTTTGATAAAATTTTTCATCGTTCACTAACCTCCGGAAAGAAGAAACTTAAACCAGCACTTAAAACTAAATCATTATAGCTGCCTTTTGTCGGTGTTGGATCATCAACTGTTGGCACTGGTGTAGCTTGAAAGAAGTTGAAACTGTAATCCCATCTAAAAGCAATAGCCTTAGTGATTGCAAAAATCTGTCCAGTTCCAACATGAAATGTCGCATTACTTTTTTCTTGTGAATTTGTATTCGATGTTCCGCCGCCGAAAGTAAAATACATATCAAATGGAGTAATTGTATTATCTAAAGATGTCATCTTACCGTAAATCGGACTCCAAACGATGTCTAAACCCACATAGTTTTTAGTGTAAATAAACTGCTCTGTTTGTAGACCATTGTTTTCACGAATTTCTTTGGCTGCTTCTCTTTCAGTGTTTGTTAAAAAAGAAGAGTTAATTTCTAAACCAAAATTTTCTGTAAAATTATAACCAAAATGTAGCCGTGCTCCGTAGTTGTTGTACCACGGCGTATTTGTCATCAAAGACCCCGCAGCAAATATTTGAAAACGCTCTGTTTTTGGTAAATATTTTTTCTGGATGACAGAAACTTCACTAAATGGCGAAAGCCGGCTTAAATCTTTAAGTTCTTTCACTTGGACAGTTTCAGGCGCTGGTAGTGCATTTTGTTCATCAGCTTTAAGTTCTTCAGGCAAAGCTGCAGCTTTTTCGACTTCTAGAGTTTGCTGTGCTTGTTGCGTTTGTTCAGATTGAACATCTGAATAAACGCCTTCGACATCGATGATTTCTTGATCATCAAGAGCTTCTTCAGCAAAAGTTGGACTGACTAGTAAAAAAATAATTAAAAATAAATAACTCAATTTTGTTTTCACTCTAGCTCCTAAAATAAGTAATTAAGTCCAACTTCTAAATTCGTTGTATAAGAAATACGTTCATCAAAACTATCAGGCGCTGGCAGCGGATCAGTTGGCTTTAAAGCGTCCCGTTTAAATGGAATCGGCGCTTGATGAATAAATAAACGTAAATCAATTTTTAATGAAAATTGCGAAGTAAAATAAAATCTTTCTCCTAAGCCAAACGCTACTGCTGGATAGCTTTTGTGCTCGTAAACAATTAGACCTGCTGCTGCAGATCCAAAAATTGTTGTGTTAATCACACTGTTTTTAGTCACTGAAAGTTTTCCGTAGTATGGCTTATAGTTATAATCTAACAAAAAGGTGTTTTTAGGTTTCGGAGCTCTATTAAAATCCAAACCTGTCGGCTGTAAATCTTTTAAAGCGTCACCGTCACGTGATAACCCAGTCGTATTTTGACTAAATAATGCACCCAGTGAATGTAACTCATTGATATGGTAGTTTAATGCTACACCAAATTTGGCTGTGCTGTAGATCGGTTCTGTTAAAGCGTAACCACCAAATAAACCTAAATCAAAACGGTTTTCAGTCGCCACATTTCTATTTTTGACGCTCGCTAAGTGATCAAAAACCGGATACACAGTTTCTTGTGCTAATTCATCAACTGGCACATCGATATCTGACTGTGCTAAACCTTGACTTATAAAACCAAAACTAAGTGTCACAAAAATGATCGTTTTCAAAAATTTATTAATCATGTTTTTAATCCTTTTGAATAAAATCCGTACTTTAAAATAAAATCACAAACTTCACGAACTGCACCGTTACCTGCTGGTCTGCGGGTCACATATTGAACAGCTTCAACAACTTCTTCCATCGCGTCTGGCACTGTGGCCGAAAACTGAACTTGATTAAGCACTGGTAAATCAAAAAAATCATCGCCCATGTAGGCCATTTCTTCTGGCTTTAAACCGGATTTTTCTTGAAGGTCTTTAAACGGAGGAATTTTATCTAATGCTCCTTCGTAAAAATACTGAATCCCTAGCATTTTAACCCGAGATCTCACATCTTCTGCTTGAGCACCTGTGATAATTCCCACTTTGTAGCCAGCTTCAATCAGGGCTTTGATTCCAACACCATCACGAACTGAATAAATTCTTTTCCATTGGCCATTAGAATCCATCCATAAACGGCAATCGGTTAATATGCCATCAACGTCTAACACTAACATCTTAACATGTTTAAGTTTTTGCACATCTAGTCCCAAATGAAAATTCACTCCTACGCTACACGTTTATCAATATACATTGTTAAGAATAAAATCTAACGCTGCAAGGATACGCATGCCGCGATTGCGAAATAGTAGGACTAAAGTCCTGACAACATGGCCATCACATGAAGAAACTAGACGATTGTCAGCAAAAGAATAGGCAAAATTAAATTTTCGGATTATTTTTTTCATATGAACTTAAAAAAAATAATACCATTTTTTGTTTTGATCCTGAGTTTAGTTGCAACTTTCAAAACACAATCTGTTTTTGCCCAAGAATTTAATGTACTACAAGTTAAAGGCAAAAAAGCCATTATCGAAATTAAATCTAATGATAATTTAAAAGCTGGAGAAACCTATTTTGTGAATCAGAATATTGCCGATGATGGTTTCACGCCAAGAATTAAAAACAGTCGAAATTATTTAATCAGTTTAGAGGCCGCTGAATTTTCTAGTACAAAATCAGATTTACCAGGTGCCAATACTGTTTCTAACTTTACACTAACAACGAAATTTGGTTGGAATAAAAAAGATTTTGAATATGGTCCGTCACTGAGTTTATCAAACACAGACACAGGCACGCAAACAACAACTATAACTGGATTTGGGGGGTTTTTTACCTATAATTTTCAACCAAATACGACAGGACGTGATTTGATATTTAGTGCTGATGCCGATCTAGTTATATCGAATCGCAAAGATTCATTCACCGGCGGAGCTTCAAGTAGCCTAAGCACAACATCATTCTATATGGGACCGTACGCTAAAATGTTTATTTTAAGTTCTGATTATTGTTTTAAAGGCGGGTTTATATATGTCTATGAAAAAAATTCTGGATCTAACAATGTTAAAACATCTGGTTTTGCATTAACCGTAGGATTGTCGAATTATTTTTAATTATTGTTTTTTTTTATTTTTTTAGCAGCAACAAACACTGTAGCCCGACTCATGACTTTATCAGGAACTGATGGCTTCTTTTTTTTTGACTTAGGTGCACTATCTGAGCTGTATGTTTTTTTATCTAAACCAGCTTCAATGATATCAACACTAACTTCGTTCATAGGTCGTCCAACTTTTTTTGAATACTGAACTAATCTTTTGTGTAAATCAGGATTAGCGCGCACCAGAAAGTCGCCGCTATAAGTATTTAAAGCGATAGGTTCTGGTACAATAGCGCCTTCTTTGTTCAAAGCCTCAACGTGGCCTTTAATCGCTTCTTTAGCCATTGCTAAAGCCTCTTCTCGTGTTCTTCCGTGAGTCATGCAGTGAGGAAGCTCTTCAACAGATACAACATAAACATTATCGTCATTAGACCATTCAATTAAAATATTGTATTTATCAATCCATTTTTTTTGTTCTGTTGTTAGTGCCATTTTAAACTCCTGTAGCAACTTTAATTTGCTTTATTTAGTAAATTTTAATGTCTTTAGAATGTGTAGCCAGAGTGATAACTTTACCATTTTTTCTCCAGTGTTCATGTGAACCTTTTTGTCTTTCACAAATCCAACCTGTTTGACCAAGCAGCGTTCTAAGCTCTTTTGCCGATATTGTTCCATTTTGTAGTTTCTTTATTAATTTATCGGCCTTACTCATTAACAAATGATATCATAAGTGATATCATTTGTCGAGCGCTCAATTTATAAGGATATAGGCTTAGGGCTATAAAGCTTTATAGCGTCTCATTATAATTCATTACAGCTGTCTTAAAAGTTATCTTAATTTTTTAGCCAATAAATCTTGATAAATCAACATTCCCATGGGCACTAACGGTGTTTTAGAGTTTTTATCTAAAACAATCAGCATTTGAATTCTGAATTGTTCCATCATAAATAATGCTTTTTCGGCTAGTTCACTGACATCAATCGTTTTTGGAGACTTCGACATCACAACTTCAGCTGTCGCTAAAAAAGGATTTTGATTTTTTTCTAAAAATCTTCTGATATCACCATCAGTAATAATACCGATAAGTTCTTGCGATTCATTGGTTACACCAGCCGCACCGCGAACACTTTGATGAGTCATTTTAGTTAAAATCTCACTCATAGAACTTTTTGGTTTAACAAATGGTAACGCATCACCGGTTTGCATGACTTCACGGACAGTCATTAATTTTGCACCTAATGATCCTGCTGGGTGAAATTCAGCAAAGTTTTCAGCTTTAAATCCACGAAGTTCTAGCACACACATA
>JAYUQO010000028.1:0-16917 GCA_043756765.1 Bdellovibrio sp.
ATTCTTGTATTTAATAAAATTGATCTACTTTCACAAGATGCAATTGAAAAAACAAAACAATCTTTTAAGAAAAAATTTAATATCGATGCTTATGTCATATCTGGTGTGACAGGTAAAAACATCAACGAACTTTTAAAGGTTATTGCTGATATTGTGATGGCCTCTAAAGAAATTCCAGAAAACGAAGTCAGCAAAAATAGTGAAGGTGCCGAATGAAAATAGGTTTATTTGGTGGAAGCTTTAATCCACCACACAACGGTCATGTAAACAGTTTAACTACAGTTCAGAAAAAAATGGGTTTTGATAAAATTCATATTATCCCTAACAGTCAAAACCCTTTAAAAGTTCCTACTGAAGCTCCGTTGCCAGAACATCGATTAGAAATGGCCAAATTAGCTTTTTCAACATATGGCCCAGCTTTTTTCATTGATGATATTGAATTAAAACGCGGCGGCAAAAGTTATACAATCGACACAATTAAACAACTTCGCGAACAGTACGAATCTAAAGACCTTTATTTAATTATTGGTGCTGATAATTTTGAAACTCTTTCTGAATGGAAGGATTATAAAAAAATCCTTAAAGAAGTTAATTTGGTTGTCACAACTCGTCCGGGATATCAAATTCCTGAAACAGAAAGTGAATTTCCGGATTATTTAACTGGTCTTATTGGTGAAAGTGATTTCGGAGCTGTTGAACTAACGACTGGTCGTTCGATTGAGTTCATCACACTGCAAGATTTAGATATTTCATCATCAGAATTACGTAAAAAATTAAGATTGGGTCGTCCTGCTGAAAAATATTTACCACTTTCTGTAGAAAGTTATATTAAATCTCAGGGTATTTATAAATCTGAAAGTAAAAAAATCAGCGATTATTTAAAATTCACTGAATTTTGTTCTCAAGTTTTATATGATAAAAAAGCGATTGCTGTTCGTGGTTTTGATGTTCGTGAAATATCAACGACAACAGATTTCACACTAATCGCATCTGGTACAAGTACACGTCACGCGTCGTCTATAGCGGAAAACCTTATTTTAGCAATCAAAGATGAATTCAACGTTTACCCACAGGGTGTTGAGGGCATCAACGAAGGCCGCTGGGTTGTTGTCGATTACGGACCATTAATAGTTCACTTATTCTACGATTTTGTTCGTCAAGAATACCGCATGGAAGAATTGTGGAAAAATGGTAAAGAATTTAAATTATCAGATAAAACTCTTAAATCTTAGTTTTACTGGATAAAAAATTTATTATGATGAAGACTGTACTTTATGACTTTAAAACGTCTAAGGAAAGCTGGTTTGAACAAGCAGCCAGCCTGTATTATGAAAAAATTAATCATTACTGCCAATTCGAAATTCAATCTTTAAAGCCATCAAAGTTAGACCGTGATGATGCAGCTGCAAAAAGAAAAATTGAAACCCAAGAACTCCTTAAAAAAATAACATCTGATGATTACGTGATTTTGTTTGATGAAAAAGGCAAAAATTTGGATTCAATCCAGTTTAGTAAAGCCATTGAAAACAGTTTTACATCTGGTAAGAAGCGTCTTGTTTTTATTATCGGTGGCGCTTTTGGTGTTGATGAAGACATTAAAAATCGCGCCCAACTTAAAGTCAGCTTTTCACCGATGGTGATGAACCATCTTGTTGCTGAAACAGTGGCTTTAGAACAAATCTACCGTGCATTGACTATCATAAAACGGATTCCGTACCATAATATTTAGTTAGCGCATAAATCAGACATGATACTGGTCCGGTAATTGATAGAGCATAGATGATGCCATCAAAAAGACTATTTTATTATTTAGGCCAATTTATTAAAATCGACTGTGTAGGCTGTGGATCCTTATTACCAACTAAGTCAGGTCTGTGTAAAAAATGTTTGAGGCAATTGAACAGTTATAAAAAAACCAATGATTTGAACGAAAATTGTTTTTCACTTTATTCGTGGCAACCACATGTGAGCGATTTAATTTCTAGTTACGTTTACTATTTAAAATCTACTTTTTCGTATTCGGCATGGTCAGTGATCAGTGAAGAATTTTTAAATCATGTGAAACTAGAAATAAATATCCAGAATGCTTTGTTGGTGCCAATACCCAGTTCAACAGGGCGCAATCATTCCCTTTATTTTGCAAAAAACTTATCAGAACTAACCAAGACGCCCTATAAACAACTGTTAAATTACGTGAAAACGGATCAACCAAGCCAGTCACAAAAGCAGAAAAACAAGCAGGAACGGGCTGAGCAATCGTTCGTGATCGATGAAAAATTTACAGACATAATACACAACTACAAGTGCATCGTCTTTGTTGACGATATTGTAACGACCGGAGCCACATATACCGCAGCCCAACAAGCTGTTAGACAGCTGCTCAGTGGTCACGGCAATAATCTGAATATGCAGTTTTTTCTATGGACGGCCTTTAAGAGAGAAAAAAATGAAACTCGTTGTTGAAAATGTAGGCTTCTGCTATATAAAGCCATGCTAAAAAAATCTATAAAATACGTTTTAATAAGCCTATCAGTATTGCTGCTTTTAGTATATACAGTCTTTGCGAAAAAAAATCAGGTTTCACCCACATTGGCCGCTGAAAAGATTTTACAACAGTACAACAAAAAATCGGGCGTTGAATTAAATATTGAAATTAAAACCGAGAAAAAAAGTTTAGGCACAGTCACTAACCAAGTCGCTATTTTAAAATCTATTGGAAAAAAAGTATTTCTTGCTGTTGACGGCGAAAAAAAATCTGAAGTTATTTACAATGGTGAAAAACTATATGTTATTTCATATCCAGATTTTGATTTGGACCCAGACGGAAAAAGAAAAGTGATTATCACTAAAATAACTGACGACAATCACATGTCGGTACTTAGTCAGCTTTTCAGTCAACCTCAAACAATGTTTAAAAAATTCAAAATTGAAAAAATAGAAAAAGACAGCGGTGATTTTGAATTAAAGCTGACTTCGTTGAAAGAAGACATCCAACCTCTTTATTTGCAGTTTTCTAAAAAAGCACTAAAAAGAATTTTTTATACTGATGATGTTGGAACAGAAACAACATTAAACTTAAGCGAACCCAAAGTTGGAAAATTTAAATCAAAAATTTTTAACTATACTCAGAAAAAAACAGACGAGGTCATTACCCAATGAATTCAGCTAATAACGTAACAGACAATGTTAAAACTAAAAAAGTTCACTTTATCAGTTTAGGCTGTCCTAAAAATTTAGTCGACAGCGAGATCATGGCAGGAACGCTAATGAAAGACGGCTACGAAGTCGTAGCTGATGCAGAAAACGCAGATACGGTGGTGGTTAACACATGTGGATTTATTGAAGATTCAAAAAAAGAATCTATTCAAAGAATTCTGGATATGACTGCACTTAAAGAAAAAGGGCAAATCAAAAAAGTTGTTGTGGCTGGGTGTTTAACACAAAGATACAAAGACGATTTAGTTGAGGGCCTGCCTGAAGCCGATTTATTTATCGGTAGCGGTGAATTTCAGAACATTTCAAAAATTTTAAAAAAGCATGAGCAAGGCGAAACTAAAAAAACATTTTTTAACCTACCAACGTACTTGCAAGAAGAAACAACACCACGTGTGAATTCTCAACCCAAACATCGTGCTTATTTAAAAATCTCTGAAGGTTGCATGAAGCGTTGTGCTTTCTGCGCAATCCCATTAATCCGTGGAAACTTACAATCGCGCACAATTCAAAATGTTGTTAATGAAGCTAAAATTTTAGCTGCGGGCGGAGTTAAAGAATTAATTATTATCAGCCATGATTTTACAGATTATGGTTGGGATCTTCGTAGAAAAAATCCTGAAGCTAAAGAATCTCCGGTTGAGTTATTGAGAGCTTTAGCTGAAGTTGACGGAATCAAATGGATCCGTATGTTGTATCTTTATCCAGATGGAATCACGCAAGAATTGATCGATTTAATGAAATCGAATAACAAATTTGTTAAGTATTTTGATATGCCATTACAGCATATAAACAGCGAAGTTCTTAAAAAAATGAATCGTAAAATGACTCGGGAAGAAATTGTAGAAGCTCTTGATCGTATTCGGACACATATTCCTGATGCGGTCATTCGTACACAATTTATTGTAGGCTTCCCTGGGGAAACAAATGAACAATTCGAAGAACTTCTTCAGTTTGTTTCTGAACAACAGTTTGATAGAGTCGGCAGCTTTCAGTATTCACCAGAAGAAAATACTCCGGGTGGAAAAATGACAGATCAAATCGAACAATCAGTTAAACAATTCAGATTTGATGCTTTGATGTCTGTTCAACAAAATATTTCAGCTAAAAAACACCAAGCTTTTATTGGTAAAACAGTTGAAGTTTTAGTTGAAGGTTACAGTGAAGAAACTGAATTATTATTACAAGGCCGTACATCGCAACAGGCACCTGAAATTGACGGCGTTGTTCTAATCAATGATGGGCAGGCGAAAATAGGTGAATTCGTTAAAGTTAAAGTCACTGAAAGTATGGAATACGATTTAATTGGAGAAATCGTCACTACTGAGCTGCAGTAGTTTCATTGTTTAATTGCAATTACTTCAAACATTGCTTAATACTTGCGTAGTATTTTTCTGAGATTGGATTCTTAAGTTTATCTAGTTCAGCTTGCGCTTTTCTAAATTGAAAAGCGTAGCTTTTGTCAAGGTCGCAGGCCTTAGTAAATGATTCTAAGGCCTCACTATACTTTTCAAGTTCATATTGAATCATAGCTTTGCCTAAGTGGGCTCTGGCTGATGCAGGATCTATAGCAATGGAAGCATCAAAAGCCTTAATTGCATCAGTGGGTTTTTTTTGTAGATGGTAGATTTCTGCGCGACAAGTTAACGCAAATTCTGACTTTTTAATTTTCAATGATCTTTCAAGCAGCCCTAAAGCTTCTTTGTATTTCTCTTGTTCTCTGTAGGAAACAGCTAAGTAAATTAAAGGTAAAATTTCTTCAGGCAAAGTTTTAATAACTAATTTACAGGTATCGTCAGCGTCATTGTGATTTGAATCATGAACTTCCAGCACACACAGATCGATCAAGTATTTCTTATTAATCAGCGAGAGCTTTTTTGTTTTAATTCTTTCAATTTTAATAATATCTTGCAGAGCACTTTTTGCTTCATATAGATTACTGTACTTTTTATAGGCGTGCGAAATTACATATAATGCATCGATATTTTCGTTATTAGTTTCTAAAATTTTTGCAAGCAAAGTGATAGCGTCACGGTATTTGCTTTTTTGAATAAGATCTAAAGCTTCGTTAATTTTTTTATCTGTTGTTTTTAAATCAAAGGGTTCTTCAGTTTTTGGATTTCGACAAATAGACTGGTATTCATAATACTTACCAGTAACACCACTGACTGTTTTGGTTCCTGGTAATGAAAGACGAACTGCTGGAATCGGTGTTTGTTGGGCTACGGATTTATCCAAAAAACTGACGGAATGTCTTGTATTGAGACAATACACAGTTAAAAAAACAAATAGATATACTTTAAGTGGGGCTGATATTTTCATCAATTAGCTTTATCTTCCGATAAGTTACTAAGTGAAACAAGACCATAAAACGCATCATTCCAATTTTTTTTTGGTTAACCAGAAATCTGGCCAGGCCGTGGTCGAGTATATTCTTATCATTGCCATTACAGTTTCATTAATTATAGGTTTAAAAAATACATTTAATCAGGCCGGAAAATTTTTTGAAAACTATATTGGCGCTTACACTGAATGTTTAATGGATTACGGAGAACTACCTAGTTTTGGTGTCTCTGATGAAGACCTTAAAAAACATTTATCAGATGGTCGTAAATGTGAAGCCAAATTTGAAAATTTTACAATGGCTAACGGCCGCGCTCTTAAGGGCGATGCAAGTGGTGGTCCTGACAAAGAGCCATCACAAAACGCGTCAAGTAATTCAGATTCAGAATCCAATAAAAATAGATCGCGAAATGGCCAATCGGATAGTGCAGGGTCTTCAAGTGGCGGTGGTGGATCAGGCGATACTGATGGTCGCGTAAGAAGCGCAGCCTCCGTCAGAAGAACATCTGATGGTGGTTCAAATACAAATGCCAAGGTGAAAACCATTGAGGAAGAAGGCTCAGGTGATCAAGGCCTTGATAGCTCTGGTCGCGGCGGTCAAAGCCGTACCATTTATCGCGACCGTGGAAAATATAAAGCCGTCACAGGCAAAATGGCTGAACAAATTCTTAAATCTGATAAAGGTATTCCCAAACGTGCACCGACGACAAGAACCCTCGCTAAAGCCGATGACAGCGGTGGAAATGGTCTTGGGCCCAGGATCTCTATCGTGCAATCACAACAGCAGTCGAACATTAAAGCCGAGGAAGACAAACCAGTCGATTGGGGCATGGGAAATTTCTTAAAATGGATTCTTATTATCGGAATGATTGTTGCCATAGTGGTATTTTTTGGCGGTCAAATCTTGAATTATTCAAACTCAGACAGCACATAATTTAATCACAAGTTTAATTATCCAGCTCAGAATAGAATTAAAGACGCTTTGCATGAAGTATAGAATATACAACATGAAATTTGATTGTTGAATGTTACCCCAAGTTAACTAATAACCTGAGTACTCAAAGTCGCGGCTTAAAGAAAATTGTTATAGAAAACCAGCGGAGTTCGTTTGTCTGAGATAATCACTATACAAAAAAATAAAGTATTTAATTACTCGCAAGCTGTCGATTTATTACCACTGATTTATCGTTTAACTGAAGATTCTAGCAAACAGGTTAAATACCTTATGAGCTGCGTAGACGCATTACAGAATAAAAACTGTGAGACTTCACTAAACTTACAAGAGCGAATCAATTTGATCATTGAAAAATGGCAAAATAAATTAGAACGATTAGGCGTTAAACCGAAAGGTTTATGGTTAGCTGATTTTGATAACGGACAGGGTTATTTTTGCTGGAAATACCCAGAAACTCAAATTTTATTTGAACACGGCTACCAAGATGGCTTCACTGGGCGTATCCTATTACGCGAAGAGGACAGTCATGAGAATAGCCATAGCCCAAATTAATCCCACGCTAGCTGATTTTGAATCTAACTATCAAAAAATTATTCAATACATTAACAAACTGGAACTTAAAAAAGCTGAACTTATTATTTTCCCTGAAGCCAGTTTGTTTGGGTATCACCCCTTCGATTTATTAGAAAGATCACAGCTCATAAATCAGCAAGAAAAATACATCAAAAAATTAATTAAAATTATACCTAAAAATATTCATGTGCTGATTGGTGCATTTATCAAAAATGAAAACATCAAAGGTCGTCCGTATTTTAATGTGGCGCTATTACTAACAAAAAATAAAATTGTTAAGACTTTTAAAAAGCAACTTTTACCTACGGGCGATGTTTTCGATGAGGCCAGATTTATTGAACCTGGCGAAATGAAGAACAATTATTTTTCGATTAAAAATAAAAAATTCTTTTTAACAATCTGTGAAGACATTTGGGCTTGGGAACAAAAAAACAAAAAAAGCGATTATAAAGTTAACCCGATCAAAAAAATACCTCGTAAAAAAATTGATTTAGTTATTAACATGAGTGCTTCACCATTTTTTCCTGATAAATTTGCACAAAGAAAATTTGTCACACATCAGACGGCTAAATATTTCAAAGCCCCATTAGTCTTTGTGAACATGGTCGGAGCCCAAGATGAAATTATTTACGACGGGCAAAGTTTTCTGATTGATCCTAAAGGTGAAATTAAATTTTTATTAGAATCATTTTCAGAAGACGAAAACACATTTGACACAAATGATTTAACATCTTGGAACCCTATCAAGAAACAAGATTCTAAAAATGAACAAATGAGAAAAGCACTTGTTCTAGGACTAAGAGATTTCGCCAATAAAACAGGTCTTAAAAAAGTTCATTTAGGTTTGTCAGGCGGTATAGATTCAGCTTTAGTTGCGGCTCTTGCCGTTGATGCTTTTGGCTCAGAGAACGTTAAACTATTTGCCTTGCCGACACAGTTCAATTCTGATTTAGGTTTAACTTATGCTAAACAGCTAGCGACGAATTTAGGAATCCATTTAAAAATAATTTCGATTCAAGAAAGCTATACTTTTTTAAAAAACATTTTAGATCAAGAATTTCAGATTAATCAGTTTGGATTAATGCATGAAAATTTACAGTCACGAATTCGCGGATTGTTTTTAATGGCTTATTCAAATTTTGCAGGCAGTTTATTGCTAACGACCGGAAATAAATCTGAATACGCAACAGGTTATGCTACATTATACGGTGATATGTGCGGTGGCTTAGCACCTATCGGTGATCTGACAAAAAAACAAATTGTTGATTTGTGTTTACATTATAATAAAGAAATCGAAATTATCCCTGAATATATTATTACACGCCCACCAAGTGCTGAGTTGCGACCTGATCAAAAAGACGAAGACAGTTTACCTAAATATAATTTGTTAGATCAGTCCGTAAAAAATCTAGTTGAAGACAAAAAAACTGTTAAGACAGCAACTGATAAATGGCTTTTTCAGCAATTAATGAAAACAGAATTTAAAAGATGGCAAGCACCACCAATATTAAAGGTATCAGCACATTCTTTTGGTCGTGGCCGTAGATACCCGATAGCTCATAAAGCTAAAGAATAATAAAGCACCACTAGAACATGAAACCCATTTGTTTAGGTTGTCTTTCAATCTGGGGGAATTTGAATTCAGGTTTACCTGTTAATGAAACTAAATTTTCTAATTGAGGCAGTTTATTACCAATAGAAATTCGTTTGACCATTTCCCAGAAAACCATTCCACAGTAAGTCGCGTCTTCTTCAGCGCGGTGAAAGTCTGTTGATGGAATTTTAAAATGTTGAACTAAAGTTCCTAATTTGTAATTAGGTAAACCAGGGATGACTTTTCTAGAAATAGGTAGTGTATCAACAACGACTCCTCGCGGAGCAATAGTTTCATGTTTTTTAATATCAGAAGCTAAAAATTGACAATCAAAAGGAGCATTGTGAGCTACCAAGATATCGTCACCACAGAATTCAGCAAATGAAGGAAGTAAAGTTTCGATTCGTGGTTTGCCAGTAACCATATCATCAGTAATTCCGTTAACAGCTGTTGCCCCGGGTGGAATAGCTCTTAATGGGTCAACTAAGGTCGAATAAACAGATTCAACGACTCCGTTAACGATTCTAACCGCACCGATTTCCACGATTTGATCAACGCCAGGCACTGTTCCAGTAGTTTCTAAGTCAAAAGCTATAAATCTCATATATAATTTGATACATATAAAGTATGAAGGATTCAACAAAAACACTCACAGTTTATTTTCAAGATGAAATAGATTCTAAAGACTATCAATTTCAGGCTGGAGTAAATCTACTCGAGCTTCTTAACGCCCAGAAAGCGAGCATAAACCAATCCTGTGGCGGCTTTGGTACATGCACAACCTGCCGTGTGCTGATAATTCAAACAAATTTGCCTATTCATGAAATGAATGAAATAGAGAATGAACGTAGCAGTGAAAGAAATTTTGAATCTAATGAAAGATTAGCCTGCCAAATTGAAATTGAAGATGATTTAACGATTACGATACCGACCAATTATTCGACATAAAAATTGTTCGTGTAAATCCATGTTAACCATTTAATTGCATCAGGTAGTGGTAAACGTGGACTTAGTCTAACTTGCAATCTGTAAACACCTTTAGATTCAATATTAAAAACACCTTCAAAAGTATTTAAATGATCTATGCGCTGCCCATTTTTAATTAATACGACTTCGTAAAAAACATTAGGTTCGGTTGGTAGTTTGTAATAAATTTGTAAGTTTTTATTATATGTAACTGTATCACCGGTAAAATATTTTTTATCTGTGACCGTATTTGATAAATAATTTTCAAATCCAGCAGGATCACCAAGTGCGTCGAAAGCGATATAAAAATAGCCTTTTTTTAGTATGGATAAAATATTTTTTGCATCGTCTTCAATAACACCTTTTAATTCTGAATTGGCCATCAGATGATAAGATGCAATACTAAAGCTGCGTTCGTAGCTAGGAAACTTTATCAACCAATCTGCAAAAGGAATAGCCTTGGCAGTGGCTTCAGCTCCTAAAAAAAAGCCAACTTTTTTTTGTTGCGACAACTGATCGAATAGTCGTAGTTCATCTGTAGGTTCTTTAAACAAACGAATCAAGGCCAATCGTGGATTAAAAGGGTAATACAGGATGCTCCATAAAGTAGAAATTCGTGATGAGGTCCAAGAATTCTGAGAAATATTTTTAAAATTAATAACTTCTAACCCGTCAAATTCAGATTTTTGTAAATGTTCTAGATTATATTTATTTTGATTGGTCTGCGTTTCAATAATTAAAGCATCATTGGCTGTCGAATGAGAAAAAGGATTTTCATAGAAATTTTTATTATCAGGCGAATAGTAAACAACCTGGCGATCTCCGACGGTAATCGTTGCGCCAGTTAAAACACCGACATCATTTATGTAAAAATCTGAACCAAGATTATAGTAGGGATTGCGATCTGTTAATAAAACATAATTAATTTGTGCACTTCTGGCCTCACTAGATATAGATAGTGGATCGCCAGAACCAATTGACAGGTTGGTGTATATACGATTTGAAAGTGTGTAATCATAAAAGGGAACAACCTCTGGTCTTTGAGATCTGGGAATTAAGTTAAATTCAAATTGTGAAAGATAAAAACCATAGGCCACAAAACTAATTAAAATAAATGCAAAGCTTAGAAAAAACCTATTCATTAACTAACTCATACAGTTCTAATTTGTATTTTTCAAACGATTCTAACTTAGTTTTTTTATAACCATTATATTGGTTAGGCCAAGTGGTCGATTCGTATTTAATAACATAGAACCTAGGGTCTGTAGGAATTTCTATACTAGCGTCAAAAAAATCATATCTAGATAATCCAGGCAGTTTTGGAACTTTAAGGTCAGTCATCAATGAAATCAATGCAGACATTTGATATGTCGGTCCGTACAAAGGGCTATAGGATTTAATTTTTGGATAAATATCTTCAACTGTTAAACTGGTCGGCAAGGCCTGTATTTTTTTTTGCCCTAGTGATGTGAAAAATAAGCCTACTATAGTTACCCATACCACGGCCCAATATATAAAAGCCCAACGAATTGTTTTTTGATTTTGATAATTTAAACTTTGCAAAGCTTGAGCATGGGAAACGATTGGCCAGTTGGCCTCGACTTTTGCCTTAAACGAACTGTAAATAAAAAATAGCCACTGGTAGATCGATAAGCTTTTTGAAAAATTATTTTTCACTTGGCTAATAAGCTCATAAATAAGCACGGGATTAAATATGATTATTTGTCCTAGCAAATAAGATGCAGTCCACAACCAGTCATATTGTGATGTATTTTCTGCAGAGCCAAGACCGTGATTTAACTGAAATTTAAATGATGAAAAATCGTTTTGATAATTCCAGATCAATACTGGTAGTGAAAAAACTAATCCGAATAATAAAGTCAGTGCGACTTTTTTTAAATTAAACTGAGAAATCTGTTTGTTGATGATGAAAAAAGCCAAGTAAGTCACCGGAAATAAAACAATGTGATATTTTGAACAAAACCCAAGTCCTAAGAATAATCCTAGCAGTGCGTAATCAAGACTTCGATGGTGTTGAATAATTTTTTTGACTGTTAGCGCACTTAATGCCCAAAAAAGCATTAATGGAATATCAGGTGTTGCAATAATACCACCGAAGCCTAAAAGAGGATTCAACATATAAAAACTAGTAAATAAAAGTACACTTTTCTGTGATTTATCATTTTCAAAATTAAAAAGTTTAAACCAAATGTAAAATGTGTACGTGCTTACAGAAATCATAGCTAATCGCAAGCCTAAAGAATCAGATACATGAATAAGGTTCGAAATTTCGCTACTGATTTTGAGTATCCATGCAATCATCGCGGGATGATCAAAATAGCTTAACTGAATATTTTGTGACCAAAACCAATAGTAAGCTTCATCACCAACTATGGGTGTGAAATAAGAAATTATAATTTTGATAAAAAATGGAACAAGTAAAAAAGGAAGTAATTTTCTAAAAGTCACAAATTAAAAAGTCATTTCAACAGATTTGCTTTGAGAAGACATCGACCCTTTATTAATTCCGTTGACCGTGATGTTGAACAAACTGCCATCAGATGTTTTTAAATGTAAACCAGATGCTGATTTTAAAATTTGATATGTATTTGCTTTCAAAGAAATTTTCTTGAAATCAGATGTATTACCTTTCGCATATTCAATTTGACCGTCTTTTTTGGCTTCAATAAGCACTTCAATTGGTTGGGCTTTAGATTTCTCACCTGATGGTTTAGCAACAACGGCTGCAGCAGCCTCAATTGGCTTTTGGTTTTCAGTCAGAGTTGCTGGTGACTGATTATCTAACTGAGTCGCAGATTGAACTGGCTGTGATGCTGCAACAGTCATATTTTGTTCTTCTGGATTAGTAGCAACTGATGCTGCAGACACCGCTTCTGCAGCACTATCAGACAAAGTTTGGCTTTTTGTTATAGATTCAGCAATTACTTCGTTCTGATAATGGCTAATAATTTTATTTGTCAATATAACTAAAAGGACAAGAACAGTCACAACAGAGAAGTAAATTATATTTCTTTTTGATAAACGATTATCTGAAACGCTTGGAGTAATAACTTTTTTATTTTCAGGTCTCATTCCTGGAGGGGGTGTTTTAGGAACTGGATGTGTTGTGCCCATTTCTTCTTGAAACTGTTTCATGACGATATCTGAATCAATTTTTAAATAGTCTGCGTAGCCTTTGACAAAACCTCTGACAAATGTTTTTGAAGGAAGCTGTTCCAAGTCACCGGTCTCAATTAATGTAATAGTTCGGGAACTTAATTTTAAAGCTTGAGCAATATCTTGAACAGTTAAATCTTTTTTAATTCTTTCAGCTTTTAATAGTTCACCGGTTATTTTCATAGACTTCCTTTTTCAATCAAATCGATCATTTTTTTTGAGGGCTCAAAACGAACACCGTCAGGAAATAATTTAAGTACTTCATTGAAACGGGCTAGTGACTGACTTTTTTGGTTATCTCTGTATAATGCGATAGCTGAAAAATAGTGAGCTTCATCAATGCTGATAGGCTGACAAAACGATATTGATTTTTCAAGCTGTTCAATCGCGGGACGGTTTTCTTTAAGTTCTAAAAAACTTCGTCCGTAATAAACATGTGCAATACAATCTTCGCGGTTAATTTTTAAAACTTTTTTAAAATATAATTTAGCTTGTTTATAGCGTGATCGATTGAATTCTAATAAGCCATAATTCATGTAAGCTTTTTCGGGGCTAGCAAATGTAAGATCTGCTAGAACTTGATCCAGCAATTTTTGCGCTGTAACAAATTGTTTTATTTCTATATTGACACGAGCTAAGTTATTTTTTGCATCAGTAAACTTCGGATTAATTTTATAAGCCTGAGAAAAATGTTTGATAGAAAGATCATATTTTCCGCGGATAAAATAAACTAAGCCTAAATTGTTTTGAACATGATGGTTTTCAGGATCAGCTTCTTCTGCTAATAAAAGTTCTTTTAATGCTACGGGATAATTTTTTCGATCAAGATAGGAAAGGGCTAATTGCATATGCAGTTCTGCCTTTTCAGGTGATTTTTGTCTAAACGTTCCACAAGACGATACAAGCGATAAGATGGTAGTTAAAAGTATATATTTAAAAAATACGGCCATATCTTTTTATTAGGCCAGCCTAAGGCACAGTCAGTCAACTATTTAGCTATTTATAGATGCTGACGACACAGACAGTTTCAAAGTGGTCTGTTTGAGGAAACATATCAAAGATCTGTAGATCTAGAATTTCTATTTTACAGTTATTTTTTAAAAGTAGCTGTAAATCACGAACTAGTGATACGGGATGACAACTGATGTAAATTAATTTCTGAGGAGGTTTTTGAGCAATAATTTGCATTAATTGAGTATCGCACCCAGAACGCGGTGGATCTAGAAGTATTAACTCTGATGATAATTCTGCCTGCTGTGCAAAAGTTTCTGAATATGTCGTATAAAATTTAGCTCGTTTTTGAAAACTTTTTTCTTTAATTTTTTCTACGGCAACTTTTGTTAAATCAGGATTTAATTCAATGGCATCGACACTGATTTTTTGAAATTTTTCAAGCAAGGGAAACGTAAAGTTACCGCTGCCAGCATAAAATTCAGTGATCATTTTTGGTTGGATTGTTTCAACGACATCTAAAATTTTGTGTACCAAAAAATCATTAATAAAGCGGTTCACTTGTGAAAATGATAAACCTTCGCTTTGTGTGCCAATAGCGTACGATTCGACTTGATTTAAGTGATTAATTTTAACTTCATGTTTTTTAAGTTCACGCGACGGTCGTAATTCTTGTGAGGCTTTTTTTAGCCAATCACGTATTGGCTTTTCAGTAATTAAACAATCATCGATTTCAACTAAATCGTGGGATTCAGTTTTAAAAAAACCAACTTGTGTGCCGATTTGTTTAACTTGAATACGATTTCTATATTCATAATTATTTTCAGTGCGAATCGTTTCTTTTAAAGTGTATTTAAGATCAGGTAAAAACTTTTGAAAAAGATCCTTTAAAATAAGTTCTTTTTGTTCAACTTGAACTTTCTCATCAATATGTTGCCACGTGCAACCGCCACAAACCCCATAATACTTACAGGGGGCAGTTCTACGACCTAAACCCGGTTTAATGATGTCAATAATTTGGCCTGACATAAAATTTTTATCAACAGCCGTGATTTTTATTTTAATTTGATCAAGTGGCGCCGAATAGGGAACAAAAACAACAATTTTTCGATCTTTAAATTGAATACGACCAACTCCTGAACCCCCAACCGCTAATTTTTCGATTTCAACGGTGTGTTCAGAATGCAAAAGGGACTCTAATTCAGAGCCCCTTTTAATTTTTTCAGATTGTTGATTTGTATTTTTGTGTTTCAATTTAGTTTTCAGTTTTATTAAATCACAAATTACATGTTTACGAATTCATGTTTATCAAAAAATATTGCTAATTCGCGCTCTGCTGAAGCTACCGAATCAGAACCATGAACTGCATTTTCACCCATAGAATCACCGTGTTTTGCACGGATAGTGCCAGCATCAGCTTTTTTAGGATCAGTAGCACCCATGATTTCGCGGTTTTTAAGAACTGCATTTTCACCTGATAAACACATTAACATCACCGGACCTGAAGTCATGAAGCTAACAAGTTCACCGAAAAATGGTCTTTCTTTATGTTCAGCATAAAATAATTCACATTTTTCTTTAGAAATCATACCTAATTTTGCGGCCTTGATAGTTAAACCTTTTGATTCAAAAGTGTGTATAATGTCACCGATTGCATTTTTCTTAACTGCATTTGGCTTAATGATTGAAAACGTTCTTTCTTTTGCCATTGTGGACCCCTTGTTTGTTTATTAAATAATAACTTTATATGTTTGTTTTCTAGCTTATTTCAACATGGATTTCAATGTTGTTCCCATATCTGCAGGAGATCTAGCAATTTTACATCCAGCAGCTTCCAAAGCTGCAAATTTAGCCTCTGCAGTTCCTTTACCACCACTAATGATAGCTCCTGCATGACCCATTCGTTTCCCCGGAGGAGCCGATGCGCCGGCGATGAAAACAGCAACTGGTTTTTTAAACTCTTTTTTAATATATTCAGCAGCTTCTTCTTCAGCTGATCCACCGATTTCTCCAATCATAATAACTGCATCAGTGTCTTTATCGTCGTTAAATAATTTTAAAACGTCGATGAAATTAGTTCCGTTCACTGGGTCACCACCGATACCAACACACGTTGATTGGCCTAACCCTAAAGCTGTTAATTGGCCAACAGCTTCGTAAGTTAAAGTTCCAGATCTAGATAAAACACCAATGCGACCAGCTTTATGGATGTGACCAGGCATAATTCCAATTTTACAAGCATCAGGTGTAATTACACCAGGGCAATTTGGACCAATGAGACGGGTTTTTTTGCCTTCCATGTATTTTTTAACTTTAACCATATCTAAAACAGGAATGCCTTCAGTGATACAAATCACTAAATCAAGCTCTGCATCGACTGCTTCCATAATTGAATCAGCAGCAAATGGTGGTGGTACAAACACCATTGAAACAGTTGCACCCGTTTTTAATTTAGCTTCTTTAACTGTGTTAAAAACAGGAATGCCTTCATGAATTGTTCCACCTTTACCAGGCGTAACTCCTGCGACCATTTGTGTGCCGTAGGCTTTACATTGTAAAGAATGAAAGGATCCTTGTGATCCTGTTAAACCTTGGCATAGAACTTTTGTATTTTTGTTAATTAATATTGCCATTTTATTTCCTTATTTAATCGCAGCCGTTATTTTTTTAGCAGCATCTGTTAAATCATTAGCGGGAATAATATTTAAACCACTATCTGCTAGGATTTTTTTACCCAGTTCAACATTTGTACCTTCTAAACGAACAACCAATGGAACTTTTAATCCGACTTCCTTAGAAGCGGCAATAACGCCTTCAGCGATGACATCACATTTCATGATTCCGCCAAAAATGTTTACTAAGATGCCTTTAACATTTGGATCTTTTAAAATAATTTTAAAAGCGTTTGTGACTTTTTCTTTATTAGCGCCACCACCAACATCTAAGAAGTTAGCTGGGGATGCGCCATGAAGTTTAATAATATCTAGTGTCGCCATAGCGAGCCCTGCACCATTCACTAAACAGCCGATGTTTCCATCCAGCTTAATAAAAGCCAGATCGTACTTAGAGGCTTCAATTTCAGTGGGTTCTTCTTCATTTAAGTCGCGTAATTCAACGATTGCGGGTTGACGATAAAGTGCATTTG
>JAYUQO010000029.1:0-5816 GCA_043756765.1 Bdellovibrio sp.
GCGTATACTCAACCATTGATGTATGATATTATTAAAAAACAACCGACACTGCGTGAAGTCTATTCTAAACAATTGATCCAATCACATATCTGCGATCAAAATTACACAGATAGTTTATTAACCGATCGTATGAACGATCTACAAAAAATTTATGATCAAGCTAAAGCAACCGCGCCAAAAATTAAAACTTTTAAATTTGACGGTGCATGGACCGGTTTAAAAAAAGCGACCCAAAAAGATATTGAAAAACCAGTGAACACTTCAATTGATGCTAAGACTTTGGAAAAAGTGGGAACACAAATCGCAAGTATTCCAAGTTCATTTAACCTTCATCCAAAATTAACAAAATTAATCGAGATGAGAAAGCAACAAGCGCTTGGTAAAGAACCTTGTGACTGGGGCATGGGTGAACTTTTAGCTTACGGCAGTCTTATTCAAGAAGGCACATCAGTGCGTTTAACAGGGCAAGATTGTGTGCGTGGGACGTTTACTCATCGACATGCTGGTCTTTACGACACAAAAACTAATGAAGCTTTATTTACTATAGAACAATTAAATTCTGAAAAAACAAATTTCTGCGTTTATGATTCTATTTTATCTGAATACGCTGTGATGGGTTTTGAATACGGAAATTCAATCACTGACCCGTCTTTTTTAACAATGTGGGAAGCCCAGTTTGGTGATTTTGCAAACGGTGCACAAATTATGATTGATCAGTTTATTGCAGCCGGTGAATCAAAATGGCAACAGATGTCGGGTTTAGTTCTTTTATTACCGCACGGTTATGAAGGCCAAGGCCCAGAACATTCATCAGCACGGCTTGAAAGATTTTTACAATTAAGTGCACAAAATAATATGTCAGTAGTGAATCTAACAACACCAGCACAAATTTTTCATGCATTACGACGGCAAGTTAAACGTGATTTCAGAAAACCCCTCATAGTCATGACACCGAAATCATTACTTCGTCATCCGCGCGCTACAAGTTTTATTTCCGAAATGGCCACGGGGCAATTTCAAGAAGTGATTGATGACAATTTGATAGCTGACAGGTCAAGGGTCGAAAAAGTCGTTTTTGTTTCAGGTAAACTTTATTACGAATTACTAGAACAACGTGAAAAGTTAAAAAATCAAACAACAGCCTTAGTCCGCTTAGAACAGATTTCCCCATTTCCGCATTGGCTGATTAAAGACATCATGAAAGCCTATCCAAAAGCGACTCAATTAATTTGGACGCAAGAAGAACCGCAAAATATGGGCGCTTTTAGTTATGTTTTTTTTAAATTTAACCAATTGA
The DNA here is from genome assembly GCA_043756765.1 of Bdellovibrio sp. GTDB lineage: Bacteria > Bdellovibrionota > Bdellovibrionia > Bdellovibrionales > Bdellovibrionaceae > Pseudobdellovibrio. The sequence goes on from JAYUQO010000029.1 coordinate 1,298, forward strand.
TCACTGATTTAGGATTAAAGATTAAATTTAATTACGTGGGTCGGCCTGACCGCGCAAGTCCTGCGACGGGATCTGTTTACCGACATAAAATCGAACAACAAGAAATTATAGATAAAGTTTTTTCAATTTAATTTTTAAAGGGGTTTACATGAAATTAGACGTTAAAGTTCCAGCAGTCGGTGAATCGATCACAGAAGCGACCATCGGAAGTTGGACAAAAAAATCTGGTGAAGCTGTAAAAATGAATGAAGTGATTATGCTTTTAGAAACAGACAAAGCCTCTGTCGAGGTCATCGCTGAAAAGGATGGTGTCATTACAATCACTTCCCAAGCCGGTGTAACTGTTAAGATCGGCGCAACTGTGGCAACAATCGATACTGATGCAAAACCAACTGTCACCTCTTCTGCAAAACCAGTGGTGACAGCTGCCGCGCCTGCTTCTGCAGAACGTGCAACTCATCCAGAACTTCAAGCTCATCAATCACCTGCTGTTCAACGTATGGTTAATGAAAAAGGAATCGATCCCGCAACAATTCAAGGAACTGGTTTAGGCGGACGCTTAACAAAAGGAGATGTTATGAACACGCAAACAACACCGGCCGCTACACCGACACAGGTAAAAGCTCCAGCTTCTCAACCATTAGTTGTACCAGCTGTTCGCGGTCCTTCAAAACAGGGCGACATCAAACGCGTTCCGATGACAAATATTAGAAAAAAAATTGCAGAACGTTTAGTTCAAGCTCAGCATAATGCAGCAATTCTAACGACATTTAACGAAATCGATATGACTAAAGTGATCGAAATCCGCAATAAATATAAAGACAAGTTTAAAGAAAAGTACGGCGTTAATTTAGGTTTCAATGGGTTTTTTGTTAAAGCAGCGATCGAGGCCTTAAAAACTATTCCTGCGGTGAACGCATGGGTTGATGGAACAGAAATCGAATATCATAATTATTTTAATATCGGAATTGCTGTATCAACAGATCGTGGCTTAATGGTTCCAGTGATCAAAGATGCTGATAACTTATCATTAGCAGGAATTGAATTGGCTGTTCGTGATCTAGCTTTAAAAGGCCGTGATGGAAAAATTTCTCCAGATGATTTATCTGGTGGTACTTTTTCAATCACTAATGGTGGAATTTTCGGTTCACTTTTATCGACTCCAATTTTAAATGCTCCACAAAGTGCGATCTTAGGTTTACATAAAATTGAAGACCGTCCTATGGCTGTTAACAATCAAGTAGTGATTAGATCAATGATGTACGCAGCTTTAAGTTATGATCATCGCATGATCGATGGTAAAGAAGCTGTTACGTTTTTAGTTAAAATCAAAGAAGGCATTGAAGATCCTGAAAGATTGCTTTTAGAAATTTAGTTAGCTTATTAGTAATTTTTTGATTCAGAGCGAAGGTTGTTATGGAAAATTTTGATTTAGTTATTATTGGTTCAGGCCCTGCAGGTTATGTCGGAGCCATTCGTGCGGCCCAATTGGGTTTAAAAACAGCCGTTATTGAAAAAGATAAAACTTTGGGTGGAACATGTCTTAATGTCGGCTGTATTCCTTCAAAAGCCTTATTACAGAGTTCTGAACTTTATCACGAAGCTTTACATGATTTTGACAAACACGGAATCGTTGTGAGCGACGTCAAATTAAATCTTGATGCGATGATGTCTAGAAAAAATAAAATCGTGAGCGACCTAACTGGTGGTATCGAATTTCTATTTAAAAAAAATAAAATCACACCATTAAAAGGTCTTGGCAAAATCACTTCAGCAAACACAATTGAAATCACCGCAGCTGATGGTACTAAATCCTCAGTCCAAGCTAAAAATATAATGATTGCCACAGGGTCAGTTGCTGCAGAATTACCATTTTTAAAATATGATGAGAAAAGAATTGTTTCTTCAACTGGTGCGTTAACATTAGATTCAATTCCTAAAGAATTATTAGTTATTGGTGGAGGAGTCATCGGCCTTGAAATGGGTTCTGTCTGGGCAAGACTTGGCTCAAAAGTCACAGTGATTGAATTCGCAGATAAAATTTGCGGCATGATGGATTCTGATTTGATTACAGTTCTACAAAGATCTATGAAAAAATTAGGCGTAACATTTATGACCTCAACAAAAGTCACTGGTTCAAGATCAGCGGGCGGTCGTGTTGAATTAGATTATGAATCAATCACAGATGGAAAAAAATCATCAATTCAAGGCGATGTGGTTCTGGTTTCGACAGGCAGAAAACCTTTCACTGAGGGTCTAGGATTAGAAACTCTCAAAATAGAAAAAGATGATCGCGGTCGCATCAAAACAAATTCACACTATCAAACGAATGTTCCAAATATTTTTGCAGTTGGCGATGTGATCATTGGCCCAATGCTTGCGCATAAAGCCGAAGAAGAAGGCGTAGCTGTTGCTGAATTTATCGCTACAGGCCTTGGCCATGTGAATTACAATACTGTGCCTTCCGTAATTTATACTCATCCTGAAGTGGCTTCTGTCGGAATGACTGAAGCAGAAGCTAAAGAAAAAGGTCATGAGATCAATGTAGGCAAATTTTTATTTGCAGCTAATGGCCGCGCTAAAGCCAAAGGGGCTACCGAAGGCTTTGTTAAAATTATTGCAGATAAAACCACAGATCGCATTTTAGGTGGTCATATTGTTGGTGCTAGTGCTTCAGAATTATTAGGTGAAATTATTGTGGCCATGGAATTTGGTGGATCATCGGAAGACTTAGCCAGATCTTTTCATTCACATCCCACCATGAGCGAAGTCATTCGTGAAGCGGCTCTTGCCGTTGATAAACGCCAACGTCAGGGGTAGATTTATTTTTTAGATGTTAAGGGTTTTTATAACGCATCAAAAATTTTGGATTAGAACAGTAATCAGGCCCGTAACTTGACTGGCTAAATACATTTCTCATTTCAGTGTCTATGCTTGCCAGCGCATTTAAATATCCAGGAGATCCATTCAAACTATAGGTGTCGGATTTTTTGTTAAAAACTGATTCAAAATAATTATTTTGGCGATAAATTAAATACTCAGGAAATGTTAAAAGTTTTGCGGTTTTGATTTTGCTCGCTAATGTTTTAACTCTTTTAGCTTTTGTTATTTTATCTTTTTGAGTCGTACTTTTAGTAAGAATAGGCGCATAGACAAATGATTTCGCAATAGAAACGGCCGTTCTCATCTCTTTAGTGATTGGATCGACAACTAATTCAGAATCAAAAAAATCAAAATCTTTCCATGTTAACTGACCATCACTAGAAATTCTTTCATCTAAGTAATCATTAAAAATATCAAAAATTTTTGTGTAACCAGCATTATAAGAAGCTAATGTCAGCATCGACAAAAAGTCGTGTAAATTTGCATCTTTTAGGCCTAACTGAACTAATTTATCTTTAATATTATATGTTTTGAATTTTCCATGAAAACTATCACTGTCATCATATTTAACTGATGTATAGCTATCAAGTTTGTCGACAAAATAATCTAAACCCTGATAATATTTGATTCCAGAAAAGTACTGTTGATTCTTACGATTCAAAATCCCCATATATAAAATATTTTTTAATGGGTTCTCAGGAGCCGTTATTAGACCACATCTGTTTTCTACAGAAGGGTTTACTGTTTTCTCAATCAATTTTTTATTTTCAATTAATCTAAAACAAGAAGGCTTGCTAATTTTTGCATCATTAATTTCTTTAAGGTAACCTTTGTAAAATTTATTTGTTTCTTCGATAGCAATTTCAGTCAGCTGCCCGACTCCGGCATCTTTACCGCCACCATAAGTATTAATCAGCAAACCACCTTCATTATATAATTTTGGCAGTAAAACTTTAGGATCTAAATTCAAACAATCAGCCACATCAAAAAGACTGTTGTATGTCACATTAACCATTGTTTCCGAAATACAAGGCTTTGAACCATTTCTTTGCGGCTTTCCGTTAGCTGATGAACACTTCGCAAATGCAATTGAGGGCAGTTGAAACGAGTTCATAATATGCGTCACACATTCTTTGGGTAGTTTACTATTTTGATCCGAATCATTTCTTGAAGTATTCAGGTTAGTTAACAATTTTGAATTTTTAATAAAACTTTTTTCAGCCACTAACTGCGAAGCTTTGCACGATTTAGGATCTTGCAATTCAATCAGCGGTGTTTCTGACGAAACTAACGTAATACGTCCCACATTTTTTTTGTTAAGTTCATCATCTTCGACTATTTTTTTGTAAAATTCAGCGTCTTCTGATGCCATCAATTTTTGTGTATTTGATTCCATCAGTGCAATGATTTCATTAAGTTCTTTGTCGCTCACGTCAGCTTCAGATGATAATTCAATTTGTGATTCAGTCGGTAATTCACTCAATAAATAAATGTCTTTTTCAGATTGATAAACTGGTAGCAGTGCAGCTACGCCAACTAAGCCTGTAATAATAAAAATTTTAAGATCATGTAGCCAATTCATCGAATAGAACCCCAATAGTTGATAGTTATTTATCGACCATTTTTGAACTTCACA
>JAYUQO010000030.1:0-2241 GCA_043756765.1 Bdellovibrio sp.
AACGTTGGAATTCTGAAAAAAGATCACAGTTTCTTAAAGATGCTAAAGGTAAGTCTGAATTTTTAGATCGCATCCTATGGGAATCTTGGATGGAAATGACGATTCAGAGTGATCTGGGTTGGAGCTTACGAAAAACAGCCCTTGTTTTGTTAGAACCTTCAGAATCCTTAATTAAAAATTGGATTAAAGCTTTAGAAAATGTTGAAATCCAATCGCCGCGATTAAAAATTAACGATAAAAAGTCTTACGTTTATGGATTACTGAGAAAGTTTGTTCTTCAAGGCTGTCTTTTTAACGAGGAATTCAAAACAACCTATAATCCAAAAAAATACAGCAAATGGGCTTACTTAAGAGCGAAGCCGCACTTACAAAGCGTTTTGGTATTTAATTATCCTAAATTGATTTCTTTAATTGAAAATGCAAATGAATCGTTTATACGACCTGCCAATCTTAAAGGTAATTCTTGGTATAAAAAGTGGGCCGAAAAGCACGGAGTCATGCTTCCAGCGGATGCTGAGATGCTAAACACAATGCTTTTTAGCGAAGTTTTAAAATTAAATGCAGGTCTTATTCAAATTGATAAAGACAATAAATCGGTATTTGCATTAGACCCCAAAGACTTTTTTATTTCGCGTGATCATGCCGTCCTGAAGCGATGTGAGATCTGTGCCTATCTTGCAGCTCAGGACTCAATATTTTCTGAACTAAATACGTCGTGTTTTCAAATGAGATGCAATGGACACCTTCAGTCTGAAATTGATGCTGAATCTTTGGCTGCCGAGGCTAAATACCGGCTGTATATGAAGTCGCATTATGAAAAGGATATGATTTCTCCGCTTGCTCATCCACACACTGGACAATTAAAAGGCGACGATCGAAGACAAGTTGAAGAGGCCTTTAAAAAATCTTTACTTCCAGGTGATAAGTTTTCGGAAGGGTCAAAAAAAATCTATAAAGATCAACCGATTAATGTATTAACGTGTACGCCAACTATGGAAATGGGTATCGATATAGGTACTTTATCAGGCGTTGGTTTAAGATCATTCCCACCGACACAAGCTAGTGCTGTTCAACGAATTGGACGATCTGGTCGTAGTAGTGGTAACGCTTATAATATTATTTTATTAAAAGATCGCCCCCATGATTTAACATATTGGGAAGATCCACAACTTTATTTTAAAGGCTCAGTTCGAACACCAGGTTGCGAGTTTAGAAACACACAATTATTACTTAGACAATTTAATGCCTTTTTACTCGATACCTTTGCAAAAGATAACCCAGAACTGAAAATACCAAAAGTTGATCAAGACGAAAAAGTAGATTTGAGAAAAACAACTTATTGGTCAACTCTGTTGAAATTTATTCGATCTCATAATACAAATTTAATTAAAGATTTTGTCAAAGTTGTATTAAATGATAAAAAATCAGATCAAATTAAACCAAATGAACTTGAAACATTTTTGAATAAAAAATGGAAATCAAATACCTTTGCTGATCAATTAGAACTTGTTCTGTCAGAACTTTCAAAAGATGCAAATGCTCCAACTGTAAAAGTTGAGGAAATAGAGTCTGAAGAACCTGAAAATATTGCACCAGTTATCCAGGAAAAAACACGCTCGTTTTATAAAAAACAAGACTTAAATGAAGACACATATGTTTTAAAAATCTTAGCTGACAAAGGATTTTTGCCTAACTATGCCTTCCCCGATAAAGGCGTGACCTTACAGTATGATTTGCATTTGAAAACCAGCAGTCAAAATGAAAAAGATCAAAACAAATGGATTAGTAAATCAATAGAGAGACCACCTAAAAGTGGACTGTCAGATTTAGCACTGGGTCAGTTTTATTATGCTGACGGATTCAAAGTACAGATCTCTAGAGCTGAAATGCCTAAGGATCGTGAAATCCCGAAGTATATACTTTGTGATGAATGCGGAAGTTTAACCCACAGAAACGATTTAAAGACGACACAGGTTCATGACTGCCCTCAATGTAGCGCTGCAGATCAACATATTATTGAAAGTTTAGACTATAGATACGTTTATGCATCTGATCGCTTCGAGAATTCAATGATTAGCGACAATGATGATGAACGCGTAAAAAAATCAATTGTGATTGAAACATTTTTTGAAAAATCAGCCGATAACGGCGTTCACTTCACTTGGACAAGTTCAGAAGCTAGAATTGGTTTTGACTTCGCTGTCGATCAAAAAATATTTCATGTTAATCGCAACCAACAGT
>JAYUQO010000031.1:0-2224 GCA_043756765.1 Bdellovibrio sp.
CAAAACACCGATTACCAAATATTTGATTCATTTTTAGAAAGCATTCTTGTTATTGATGAAGCAGGACTTTATGTCTATGCCAATTCTGTGGCTATAGAATTGCTAGGACTGCGTGTTCAAAAATTAAAAGAGAACACTTTTCCTGGTAATATTCAGTTTTCACCAAGACTAAATTGGGATACCGAATTTTACAAGACCCTGTCGGTTGCTACTACATATGTGGAAGTTCAATTTGCTAACAGTAAAAAAATGGGAACAGTGCAAATTTCAGTGCAGCCCTTGTTAGAAGTTAACGGGAAAAAACATTATGTTATTTCGATGTATGATAAAAGTGCTGAAGTTAATCTGCATGAAAAATATCGACTTCAAATTGGAAAAAAAGAAGAACTTTTGCAAGAAATTAATGAACATCGGGCGGATTTGCTTTTAACTAACAGTAAATTAGATCGAAAGCTTGAGCACATTTCATTTTTACTAGATTTTTCTGAATCGACACGATTTTTGTTGGACGAAGAATCCATTATTCAAGTTTTCTTAAACCGAGCGATTGAAAAAATAGGCTTTTCTGCTGGATTTTATTTTAAATGGAATGTGGCGCAAGAAAAATTTTCAGTGGAAGTGTCCACGTCGTCAACTGTCACAAACCGTATTGAGCTGCCAGTGACTTACAATAAATCGCAATTACTTAAGCTTGAACAAAATGGTTTGGTTGTTTTCTCAAATGACAAGTGTGATGAATTAAAAACCTTTTATGCCCCTTTTTATTCACAACAAATTTATAATGTAGCTTGTTTGTGCTTGAAATCAGGAAATCAAATTTTGGGTTTTGTTCATTTGGTTAATTTTATGCAAAATCCAAAAATTGACTCGGATACAGTTGAATTTTTAGAATTTTTAATGAATCCACTAGCTATTACCTTAAAAACAGCAAAGCTTTATCAAACATCAATCACTGATGAGCTCACTCAGCTTAATAATGTGCGCTATTTCCATTCAAGACTGACCACTTATTTCTCACAAGCCACTCGTGAAAGTAAAACATTTGCGGTCCTTCTTTGTGATGTCGATCATTTCAAAAAAGTAAATGATACTTTTGGACATCCTGTTGGAGACCAAGTGCTGCAGATGGTGGCAAAAAATTTAAAGTCGCAATTGCGAACTTTTGATCTTATAGCTCGTTATGGTGGTGAGGAAATGGCTGTGGTTCTTTTTGATACAGATGAAAAAGGGGCCCAAATCGTCGGCGAAAAATTGCGTAAAGCTGTAGAAAGTAGCACATTATCGCATTCTTCGGGTCCTATTAAGGTGACCATGAGTGTGGGAATTGCGGTTTACCCAAGACACGCAATGACGAAAGAAAAGCTCATCGAAGCAGCGGATCAAGCCCTTTACAAAGCCAAGGCGGCAGGTAGAAATAACTGCCAAACCTACCAGTCTGAATCAACTGAAAGCTAAGTATGGCTAAAATCAATGTCCTTATCATTGGTACTATTTCAAAAGATGATTATTTAGTTTTAGAAAATCATTCAGAGGTTGAGATCGAACATTGCGTAAATAAAATAATTTTACAAAAATTAATGCGAACTCATCAGGAAAAAATATTTCAAATTATTCTTTGTGGCAGCCAATTTATTGAAATGGGATGGTCTGAACTAGGCCAATCTTTAAGAATGCTTTATCCCAAGGCACAGATTTATTATAAAAATTATGAGAATTCAAATATTGATAAAAAATCACTGCAAAAAAATGGTTTTACGGCATCATTTTTATCTGTTGATGACAATGAACTATTTTTACAAATCTTAGGCCGTGCGCTGGTAGAAGTGGAAGCCAGGCTGTATTCTCCTATTCGCTTAGTCAATATTAAAGTTGACACTCAGTTGAACTTTGAAATTAGAATTTATTTGCCAAAAAATAATAGATTTGTACCTTATGTCAGTGCAGGAGATTTTTTTGAAGAGACAAAATTAGCACGCTTAAAGGCATTTCGAATTGATTCTATCTTTGTTCCATCGACGGATATTCAGAAATTTTACGAATACTCAGCTCAAAGACTTTTAGAGCTTTCAGAAGATCTCCAAAATAAAAATCTTCTTAGCTCAGTCCGAGAGCTAGCTCAGGGTCTTATGACTGAGATGTATGCTAGAATTTTAAAAAAAGATAATAGAAATAATGACCATACAAGAAAAATCATCGATCTTTTTTTAATTTTAAAATACCCAGG
>JAYUQO010000032.1:0-5733 GCA_043756765.1 Bdellovibrio sp.
GCCAATTTTAAGAAAAGAATTTCACAGTTTTACACAGGTAATAATTCAAATTACTACTTAACTTTATACACAGACACAAACAATGAAGCTTATTTTGTATTACTTAAAGAAAACAGAATTGTCACAACGATGAAAGTAATTTCGCTGTCTGAAACAAATCTTAAATTGTCTTTTGGTGAAATCAGATTTTTAAGTGAAAGTGAAGCTTTAAGAGCGTTGACTCAGAAATCAGTTCAAACTGAAAATGGTAAACTTGCCCAAACATCTGATTTCGAGCAAGCGCTATAAACTACTTACCCAATATATAATAAAACATTAAAGGCGCCACAATAGAAGCGTCACTTTCAACAATATATTTTGGTGTATCGATCGCTAATTTACCCCAAGTGATTTTTTCGTTCGGTACAGCGCCAGAATAAGATCCGTATGATGTTGTTGAATCACTGATCTGGCAGAAGTAACTCCATAATGGAACATTTTCATGTTCTAAATCTTGCGACAACATCGGAACAACACAAATTGGGAAATCGCCGGCGATACCGCCACCGATTTGAAAAAAGCCAACTTGTTTTTTAGTCGCTGTTTTCATGTACCAATCAGCCCAGTAAGTCATGTACTGGATTCCTGATTTAACTGTGTGAACATTTTTGATGTTTCCTTTGATCACGTGTCCTGCAAAAATGTTTCCTGTTGTTGAATCTTCCCATCCTGGAACAACCATCGGAAGATTTTTTTCGGCTGCTGCTAATAACCAAGAATCTTTAGGGTCTATTTGGTAATGTTGTTTTAATTTTCCACTTAATAAAATTTTGTACATAAATTCATGCGGGAAATAACTTTCACCTTTTTTATCGGCATTTGTCCATTCTTCAAAAATAACAGATTCAATACGACGGATGGCTTCTTCTTCAGGAATACATGTATCAGTCACGCGGTTTAAATGTTTTTCTAAAAGTTTTTGTTCATCTTCCGGAGTTAGATCACGGTAATTAGGGATACGAACGTAGTGATCGTGTGCGACTAGATTGTAAACATCTTCTTCTAAATTTGCACCTGTACAAGAAATCGCGTGAACTTTACCAGCGCGGATCATTTCAGCTAATGTTAAACCTAATTCTGCAGAACTCATGGCACCAGCAAGTGTGACAAGCATTTGCCCACCAGCATCGATATGTTTTTTATAACCAACAGCTGCGTCTTTAAGAGCTGCAGCGTTGAAATGTCTGTAGTTGTGATCGATGAATTGAGTAATTGTCATGTAAGTGTCCCTTCGCGTTTTCATTGGGAAACTTACAGAAAACATTCACTAACTTCAAGCAAAGGATTTTAATTTTTTGCTAAACTTTGATCGCGCTTACTATTTTAGACAGAAAACCAATCTCTGATTGCACATTTTTTAGGCCTGCGGCCGACATCAGATCTTCTAGCGGGTTTTGTGTGTAGTTTTTGTAAAAGGGTTCATGAAAATCTTGTGGGAACTGTTCAAGCGCCCATTGAAATTCAGCATCATCATTTTCTTGAAGAGAATCGACAATTCCCATAAAACCGTTGGGCTTAAGTAGTCGTGAACCTTCTGCAATCATTTCTTTGCGGATTTCGATCGGTAATTCATGAAACATAAAGCAGCTGTAAACAGCATCATATGTTTGATCTTTAAAAGTTGTTTTCTCTCCGGCTTGTTGAACGAAATCAACGCGTGGAAAATCTTTTAAATTTTCTTTCGCTTTCGCCAAATACACAGCACTTAAATCTAAACATGTAATTTGCGCTTTCGGGAACGCTAACGCCATTGATCTTGTTAAGCCACCAGTGCCAGCCCCTATTTCTAAAAACTTTAAACCAGTTCCATCTTGCGGAAGACTTAAACTTTCAAGATGAATTTTTAACGGGGCAATCATGAGGCGTCTCATTGCATCCGCAGCACCACTAAATAAAATTTCAACTTGATGATTGTAAAGTTCTGCCGATTCATCACCCAAATAACCGCTGGTTTGAAAATGAAAATTTCTTTTATAATAATCTGGCAGACCTTCTAAATATTCATTGGCCTTTTGATCAAATTCTTTATTTTCTTTTTTATTACGGCGACGAGCCGATTTTAAAGCGTCCAACACGATTCTTGGCATACGCAAAGTGTGTTTAAATGGATTTTCAGGAGATAAAACTTGAATCGGATACAAACCGTTTGCAATATTTTCGGCGTCCTTGGCCAGTAGATTTTGAATTTTTGGTAAAGCTATTTTTAGGTGCTCAGCGAAATTAACCGGAGACTTCCTGCGATGACCCGTAGCTAAGAAATCGATCCAAGGCAAAATAGCACCTTGGGCTGCAAAGACTGATGTTCGGGCTAAAGAATAACCTAAAGTTAATTTTTGGGTGATTGATTTAAAGCGGTTTTGTTTGCTTGATTGCTTGCCAGTGTTGTTCGAATCCATGAAGGTAACTCCTTACTATCGACTTTTAGTTTATACCATCTGTATAACGTGATGGAGACTACAACTACGCCAAGTGTAAAAATACATAAGGCCATACCAAAAAAGATCACTAAGCTCATATTAGACCATCTCTTTTTGAGTTGATAGTGCTTGTGCTACAGAACTCATTACATTCTGTACTACCCACGAAGCCATTGTTAAACCAAAAGCACCAGTCACAAAACTAGCGGTGCCGTAAATCACACTGCGGTGCAAACACGAATGAGGATCAATTTCCCCTTGCGGACAAACGCATTTAAAACCTTCGCCGTTATCATATTTTAAATCAACGGGCGCCATTGGCTGTTCGTTAGAATAAACACATTGAATATCAAAAACTTTATCTTTTTTATTATTACTTTTATTTTGTCCTTGAGGAAATCCGTATTCTTGACGAAGAATTTTACGTAGTGCATGCGCCAGTGGATCGATTTGTGTATGCGCTAGATCAGCAATTTTTATTTTTGTGGGATCAATACGAGCCGATGCTCCCGTGCTTGTAATCACTTTGATATTTTTATTTTTACATTCGTTAATTAAAAATGATTTTGCCGTTAAATTATCTATTGCATCCATAATGTAATCAGGATTCGATGCTAAGATCTCATCAGAAGTGTTTTTATCATAGAATTTTGAAATCGCAATAATTTCAGCTTGTGGATTAATTTTTTTAAGTCTATCGGCCATGACTTGTGCTTTTTTCTGACCAACGAGGCCTTGCAACGCATGCAATTGACGATTGGCATTGGTTATACAAATTTCATCAAAATCAACAATCGTGATTTTTCCAACACCTGATCTAGCGATCGATTCTGCAGCCCAAGAGCCTACTCCTCCTAAACCTAAAATCATCACGTGGGTGTTAAAAAGTTTTTTCATGACATCATCGCCCACAAGCCTTCCCATGCGATCAAATCTGCGGTGAAGAACGTAATTATTTTCAGTAAAACCTGAACGTAGATTATTTGATTTTACTTCATGATTATTAGAGTCAGTTTCTGTGTGTTGCATAACCAAGCTTGTATCAAAGTTTGTTTTATCTGAAAAGAGTTTTAAAATTATTTGAGGTTTGGCTTGCTACTTCCTCTACAGCAATACCTTTGATTTCAGCGATACTGAAAGCCACGTTTAGCACAGATAATGAGCTGTTTAGTTCATGTGCGAACCCTAAAGGCGGCTGATCAGGCGCATCGCTTTCGATCAACAGCTTTTCAAGTGGAATTTTTTTCACGGCATCGATTAGATTTTTATTTTTAGGGTAAGTCACAGCACCACCGACAGAGATCAAACAATTAAGATCCATATATTTTTTTGCGATGTCATATGAACTATTAAACGCATGCACCATGCCGCCAACTTGATTGGCGTCCCATAATTTTAAAATTTTAAGTGCGTCTTCGTGGGCTTTAACCACATGTAAAACTAATGGCTTATGACATTGAATGGCTAATTGTATTTGATTTTCAAAAAATAAAATCTGTCGGTCTACAAGATCATCTTCTACGGTTTTAGTTGTGTACTGATCACGAAAATCTAATCCAGTTTCACCAATAGCCGATGCAAAATTAATAATATGCGACAGTTGATCCAAAGCTTCTTCGCAAGCTTGAATTTCATTCTCGGCCACAAAATACGGATGCAAACCTAAAGCTAATTTAAAATTTTTTGGATATTTTTTTTGCAGTTCAATTTGTCTGAGCCAACCTTCAGGATTTACGCCGGCCTCCAAAAAAGTTGTGATCTTTTCATCAACCATGATCTGCATCTGATCAATTTGAGGCATTCTAAGATCAGTCCAGTGGGTGTGGACATCGGTGTACATTCAATCAACCTAGCAAAGGCTGGACTTAAATCAAGTTTTATATCTGTACACAAAGACGCATTTAACTAGGTCTTATCAGTGACCGATAAGGACTTGGTTGTTAACAAGTGGAGAAAACATGAATTTACATACTTTGAAAATGAGCTTTGAAATTAAAACACTTCAAGGGTCTGTATTAAAACCAGTGAGCCTTCATTCTATAAAACAAAGTTCTTCAAAAAATATTTCTTCGTCACAAAAACATTTTAAATTTATGACCGATTCGATAGTTGGTTTACAATTTTTAAAATTGATTGGGTTCAAGAGCACAGCTCTACCTGATCAAAAATTTATTTTGAAAGCGATTGAAACTTTTTGTCCGTACTCGGCGTTATATAAAAACTCAGCCCATCGTCTAGCCAGTGAAAAACTTTTAGGTACAAATTTTAAACTAAAAAAAGCCACTCCCAATGCAGTCCATTTTGAAGATCAATGGTTTAGCTTTTGGAATGGTTTAAATTTTGATGTGAGTTTTGACCTTAATAAACTTTCTCAAGCTATTGAAATGATCTCTGTTTTAGAAACTGAAGCCGGGTCTGCTTTGATTTACAATACCCAGTTACAACTTTCCGAAAAAGCCGTTGAACACCTGAATTCATTTTATTCGTTTTTATTTCACTTACGTTCGCTAGTCGCAATCGATCACAATTCGCAAGTTGATGACACGGCTTTTGAATCTGTAAAATGTGATTCTATCTCTGATTATTTACCTAAAGCAGATTTTACAACTAACGATGCTTTGGTTTACTGGCAGTTTAAAAAACTATCGACTCCTTTTGTTGATCACAAAAGTAGCGATAAAGACAAAGACATACGCATTGAAAAGTTATTTGTTAACCCTATGCAAAGAGCTTTCGAACAATATAATCACAACGCGTGCGTCTTGATTGATAGTTTGCCTCAAGATTATTTATCAAAATATTCAAACAGCGAATTAGAAAATAAGTTGCACCAAGTTCAAATGGATTGGTTACTGGGAACACCAGCAGGATTGTTATTTAGAGTTCGTGAAGAACTTTACGCTTTAACCCATGGTTATGATAAAGTTTTCTGGCCAGAAGCTTCTGAGCAATCGCAAAAGCATGCCACACGCTTAAAAGTCGATTTTGAATTGACTGAATCTGATTTACGCTTGGCTTCGGCTTCGTAAAGCAATTTTTCTATAAACATAGAAAATACAGATGATTAGCAAGATAATGAGAAAAACAAATTTAAATTTTTTCAACGCCCCTATAATCGGCTCACCGTAATGGGCTAGTATTAAAATTTGCGTAGGTACAGATATTAGAGCTGCAATTCCATCAACTAAACCAAATTTCCACGCCGGAAATTTCACCATGCCACAAGCCAAATGTCCTGGAAATCTTATCCCTGGTGTGAATCTAAAAATACCGCAAG
>JAYUQO010000033.1:0-46229 GCA_043756765.1 Bdellovibrio sp.
GGCGGTTTAAACCAGATTTATTAGAAGTTTCTAAATCATTTGTAAGTTCAGTATTCAATTGCACAAAAGGTTTAGCTGGTAATACAGGAGCTCTTTTAACAGCTTGTTGTTTTTTCTGAGCACTTCCAGAAACTGATTTAGCGGTTTGAGTTGTTGCAGAAACACCTGCAGCACCAGAAACAGTTACAGCTTTAGCAATCACATCTTTATTTTTAAGAGCTTCATATTCACGGTCAATACCGCGACCACTTAAATCATAACCAACACCTGTTTCATCAACAGCTTTACCCATTTTATAATTGATTTGAGAAACTTCAGTATTTTGTAATTTAATTTTCGGAGAATTTAATCGACTCATAAATGTAGTAAAACTGATAAGGCAAATACCTAAGCCAGTTAACACTAATTTTTCGTTTCTTGATAAGTTAGTTTTCATAACAGATCTCCTTGATACCTACTTAGAGAGCATCAATGAGACCAAGTTATTGTTTTTATGACGTTTATAGTGCAACTGACCCTATCAACAAGAGACACTTTAGCTGAATAGACATTTTTTGCTAACACTTCTGTGTAATGGAGCAACCGTCGTCTCAGGATGAGACGGGTTTATAAGGATTAGATAGTACTACTTCTTGATAGCCGGGCAATAGCCCACACGAGTGCCTATTTTATCAGGGAAGGATCTGCAGGTTTCAGGACGGATGTCGTACACAGTACACCCCCGCGTGACCGAATCTTGGAAGATGCAATCGCTGTTGGATTTTTGTTGTAGCATAAATAGCTCTGTGGATTCACGGTAGCTTTGCAAGAAGCCTTCTTTTTTTAGCCGCTTCACAGATTTTTTTAATGAATGATCCACTTCGTCTTGGCTTAAAAGTTTTAAGCGAATTAGATCTGAAACTTTGACTTCGACAGGCATGGCGCAACAGTGGGCTTTACATTGGGTGCAGAAATCTTTTTCGTATTTTCGCCATGTCGATGGGCGATCTTTATCGACAAAAGCCATGACTAGACATTTTTATCTTTAGTTGTGAAATCAAAACCTAATCGCTTTGTTTTTCCGTTTTCAGGATCATCGGTGATTGAACTGCTTTTTAATCTAAATTTGATTTTTGAATTTTCAATAATGACACGTGGATCTAATGAATGACTATCAATCACAACCACATTACGTGTTGATTGTGCCGTGATTAATCGTGTATCCCAGATAGCCCGTAAGTAAATAATAAGGCTGCCTAAAAGTTGCGATAAAATAAAACTTAAAAATAAAACAACTATTAGTGAAACAACCGGTGTGACTTTATCTAGTCGTGATTTTTCATAAATTTCAAATTTGTTAATTAGGCTTAATTTTAAAGCTTCAACTTTAGCTAAAGCAGCTGAAATATCTTTGTAGCGTGAAACTTGCTGATCTGATCTTTTTTGTAATTCGTTATACATTTGCGCCGCCATAGGCATAGCTTTAGCTTCGTTAGATACACGGTCAATTGCTGTTTGAATCTGTCCTAGCTTAGCACGTAGTAAATCATTTTCTAGTTTAAGACTTTGGGCTTTACCGCTGTTACCATAAAGTTGGCTTTCACGCTTTACTGTTGCAGTTGGGTTTCCAGTAAGTGCAGTCACAATCTTATTGTTTTCTGAAATTTTCATCAGTGTTTCATTTTTTCTAACCATTAGTTCAGATAAGTATTCCCCAACTTTTTCACGAGAACTTAAAGAAATTAAATTTTCAGGCTTTTCGTTAAATGCTTGCATTTTTTTATTAAGATCAAGAATTTCAGTATCAACCGATTTTTTTTCAGTTTGCAAAAAATCATTCATTTGCTGAATGTCTTTGGATTCGATCTCTTTAAATGATTCTAAAGCAACAGTCGCTGCGACATTTGAAATATATAGCGCTAATTCTTTTGAATCCGATTGGACTAACACATCAATTGAATAATCACTTTTGATTTTAAAAGACAGCATGCCGTCAATTTTTTTGTAGATCTGAATTTGTTCGTCTTCAGTTAATTTGTCAATTGGCTGGTTGTATTCAGTCTGCCAAATTTTTAAACCTTGTTTTTCACCTAAACTAATTTGTGAATTATAAGCTGTATTGGTTGTTTTGTTTGAAATCTTTTGTAGAAAATCGATGGACTTAAAATATTCAAGACTTTTTTGAACTGATGAATTATTTTTTTTAGCTTCATTAACTTGAGCGCCAGAACCCAGAATATTTTTTGTAAAAGCTTGTAAATGAGAATTTTGTGCGTCGTTAATAATGATTGTGGTTTTAGAAACGTAAGGATTTTTAATTGTGTAGATCACTAATCCCACACTAGAAATCATTAAAGTCAGGACTAAAAACAGTGGCCAATTCATAACCATCAGCGAAGTGATATCTTTGAGTGACATCTCTTGCATTAACTCTTGCGATCTATTTTCAAATTCAATAGATTTCGAATCTTCAATATTGTTCATATGCTATCCCCGTTTAGGTGTTGGTTTACACGAAATAGCCGAGTTTGAATACAGACTGATTTTTTAAAGATTTATTGATGTATTTAATACAAAATAAAGTGTCAAAAATGTGTACACTCGTAACAATAACTTCACTTATCAGCAGATCATAAATAAGCCCTAAATTTTAAAAATCAATATAGCTGCCTTCATAACTGCTTTAAATTTTATTGTAAAAAACAGGGCTAAGTTCTTATTTCAGGGCTCAATTAAGCCGATAGTCTAGGTAGAACTAAGGAGGACTTAGATGAGTTCAATATACGACGGCGGACTTTTACATCAATTTTTATGTAACACACCAGAGGGCGCCTTAAGAAAAATGCTTATCATCGACAAAATGACCGATGTGCACTTTAATATGTTAATGAAGTTTGCTCGAGGCTGTTCAGAAGCTGACTTCTGCACACACTTTGATGCGGGCACGTTTCCTAAATTAAAGTACAATGCGAAAGAAATCGTTTTAAAGGAAAAATTTTGGGAAATTTGCACACAGGTCTTAAATAAACATGGGCTACTCTCTCCTGCACCAGCTCAAAAAGCTGCCGCATAATTTTACTGTCCTTATTCCTTTTCAAAACTTTGCGCTTGAGCTTGAAAAAGAGCTCGAGCGTAAAAATATTAAAATCATATTTAAACATTCACAAATCGTTGTCGTTGCGGCCAGCGCTAATACTTGCGCAGATACGTATTTGTGGGCCCAAGATGTTTGGTCCGAATGCCAGTGCGTTCAAGGCTACGATAACAGTTTATTAGCTTTAAAAAATTTAGATCAATTAGGCTATTACTATTCGACTGAAAAAAACCCGATGGCGACTAAATTAATTCATAAACTTAAATTGATTCCGGAAAAAAGAATTAAGTTTCCTGTTAAAAAAGAATTCTCTTTTAAATACTACATATGGACTGCAGTTGAAGGTTTTATTATTTACAGCGCTGATCCCCGATCCCGCTACCCTGTTGGCTGGCATGAGTTCGAAGAAGACAAAAACCATCCCCCAAATCGAGCTTATTTAAAGCTTTGGGAAGTTCTAACAACCCAAAACTTAATTATTAACCCTAATGAAAGCGCTATTGAAATAGGTGCAAGTCCTGGCGGCTGGAGTTGGGTTCTCAGTCAGTATTTTAAAACAGTTTACACCTTCGACCGGGCCGATTTAGACCCTAAAATTCAAAAAATACCGAACATCGTTCATTTCAAAACTGATGCTTTTAAAATTGATCCAAAGGATTACACCAATTGCAGTTGGTTTTTTTCAGACCTCATTTGTAGTCCTGAAAAAATACATGAAACTATTCAATATTGGCTAGACCACAGCCAGATAAGAAATTTCGTGTGCACGATTAAATTTAAAGGGCAAACTGATTACGAAGTGATTGATAAATTAAGAAAAATACCTGATTCTAAACTTGTGAGACTTTATCAGAATAAACACGAGATCACTTGGATAAAATATGTCAAATAATCAAGTCAATCTTAACACGGCTAACTTTTATACTCCGGTGAGCAATCTTGATTTTAGCGAGATCTATCAACATATAAAATCTCATAAAATGGCCGTGGCCTATAAAATTCTTGATCAACATTCTAAATCAATCTTTTTACCTATCAGCGGTGACAAACTTTACATTTCGAAAACTTTTCCGCATAAGTATATTAATCAAGAAATTATTTGCTGTTTTGATTACAACGGTGAAACTCATTTATTTAAGTCTGTTGTTAATAACGGTGAAACTAATTATATTATTGATCGCCCTACTGAAATTTGTAAAATGCAAAGACGTGATAATTTTAGGGTCAGTATACCAACGACATTAAAACACAATTTTAAAATCACAAAAGAAGCCAGTTTGAAGTGTGAATTACGTGACCTCAGTTTGGGAGGCTGTAAAATTTCGGTAGCAAGTGCCTTCCCACTTGAATTTAAAATCGGTGATGAACTTAACTGTACAATGGCTTTGTTAGATGCTGATCCGTTAATACTTAGAACTGAAATCGTCTTTGCAGAATTTATCAAAGAAACTAAAGCGCAAATTTATGGATTAAAATTCAGTGATCTTGATTCAGCAGCAACGTCAGAATTACAAACTTCCATGGTACGCGTTGATCGTATTATTCGTGGAAAGAACTTAGAATAGCTTATACATCACAGCTTTGAAATAGCGGGATCTCTAACAATCTTCCCTTAAATCCGTGCAGTTTTAATTTTTCTTTAAAAATATCGACAGATATATCTTGGCTTAATGGTGGGTAAAAGTCATCGTGATGATGTGGTATAACTACTTTCGGATTGATAAAAGCCACTTGTTTAGCAACTAAATCTTGAATCTGAGTATGCCCTTGTAGCGGGGCCAATAAAAAATCAATTTGTAAATCTTTATAAGTCAGAAGTTCTTTATGCGTACACCCTGCAGAACTAATAAATAAAACTTTTTTATTTTTAATCTCAAACATGTAAGTTTGCACAAGTCCTTTAGGATAGCCAAAACCGACGTGGCATAAATTCAAACAATCAGAAACTTGGCATCTTTTCAAAGTTGAATAAACTAATGGCCAATCAAAAGTAACATGTGAACTTTTAAAAGCACGCATTTTGTATTTTTTAAAAATAAGTTCTGTATTTGATGTATGAATAATTTTCGAGGCCTGCACCCCGCGAAGTCTCAGCATATAACTTGTTAAACCTGGGGCGTAAACTTGGGCATCACTTGAATTTAAAATTTGAGGAACATCGTAGGTATGATCGAAGTGGCCATGCCCAATGAATAAAGCCTCAGTGTTTGCAAAAGACTGCGCCGTAAATGGTGAAGGTTGGCCTTTGCCACGACTAATAAACGGGTCAAAAGCGATATCCCCGCTTGAGCTTTTAACAATAAATCCTGCAGTGCCTAACCACGTTAAATCCATGAACTCACGCTAGCATGAGTGACTATTTATGACAAATGTTAAGCCTTTTAACAGATAACTCTGTTTAATTGATTTAAAGACACTTTAGGTCTGGTGAGCCTTTTGCTTTAAATATCTCTGTTACAGAAATCTTAAAAAGACTTAATCACAGGAGATCTCATGAACTTCATCAAAAACCCCGCTAAATTGATCGTTCTAGCTGCTCTAACTTTAATGGCTGCAACAAGCCATGCGACTTTGCCTGAAGGCTCTTACAAAGGCGATAGCAGTCAAATCCGTGGTTTATTAAATTCAAACATCATGTCATTACTTATTAAAAAAGATCCAAACAGTTCAGACTACTATGCCATACTAGCAGAATATAAAGTCAGCAATGTAGCTAGTTTAATTCAGTCATCACGAATCACTAATTGGATTAACAGAATTTATTCTTACAAAATCGTGGAAACTTCGAAACTAAATTATGATTTATTACCACTTGAAGTCACTGCAGCCGGAGACATTCAAGCTAACACGAATGTAGTTGCATCAACTTTGACTTTAGCCAAAGAGGGTTCGTTTAAAGGAGCTGTCCTTTCAAGAAACCGTTCGCAAGTGAGTTCTACAAATGAAGTGATGCGTTTTGATGGAACATCATCTGGTTCAACTTGGGAAAACTATATTCCGTCTAAATACTTAGGAACAACTCTTTCGAACGGATTAGATTATTTCAATGATTATTCTTATAATTTAGTGATCAATGCTGATATGACTGCTGATTTTCATCAAAATGATATTAAAGGTCAATTTGATGTTCGTGAAAATATCCAAGGTTTATTTTTTACAATGACACCAAGAAGTGACAACGTAAAAGGTCAAAATAAAGTTGTTGGTCGTATTGCATATTTTACTGATATCGTGAATCAAAAGCCTAAGAAAACAAATGATGAAATCTTATTTATCAATCCTGAAAATGGAAGTGACATTGGTTTTTATTACGAGCGTGAGTTGTGCAACGAAGCAAAAGTACAATGTCGCACGCCAGACGATGTTAAAAACGCTTCAAATCCAATAACTGGAAAATAGGACTATTCTTTCCACGGCACAAAAGCTGTTTCTAAGCCGCTCATGTGCGGCTTAAGTTCCGGCATATGACGACCAATGACTTGTGCCAACGTACCCTGCTGATCAATCCACTGAAGGCCTGCACTGGTATAGTGTTCACTGTTGTAGTAATCAGTAAAGTAAGGATCCGCCATTAAACGGCGCGATGCCATCAAGATGAAAATTTGAAACATTGTTTCACCAAAACCAAAGTTTTTAGGACGCACATCTTCTGCTAAAGTTCCAACTAATAAATCGATCATTTCGACATTGTCGTTACCGCTAGTATCAAAACCATAAACTTGTTCAAATTTTTTGATCACACCTTTTTGTTTTTCATCCAGTTCTTTATTAGGATGAAAAAAATCACGGTAATTGTTAATTGGTTTTAAACCAATTGCACGACGAAACTGATTATATCGTGGTGTTGCACGTTCGCGATCACGGATAATATCAACCATACCCAAATCCATTGAACCATGTCCTGGAATTTTTAAATCGCGCATGAATTCAGGAAAATTATTAAGCACTAACTGACCTGGCATTTGCGTTCCAAAAGAGTAAAATAAATCTTTTGTACTGTAGTTTTCCATAATTGAATAAGATTTTTCATTTCTTGTCTCAATAAAGGGAACCTCTTCAACTATTGATTTATTAGATTGATCTTTAAAAATCAATTTTTCCGGCAATAGTGAATGCAGACGGTAAACTGATGTGAATTCTTCAGTAATACTGTATGGAACTCCGAAATCATTTTTCTTATCGCCGACGATTCCGCCTAATAAATATCCTGACTTAATTGCAGAAAAGAAATCTGTTTTAGCCGCTAATTTACTAACAACTGGAATTTTTTGAAATGTTTTTGTATGGGTGTTTGGATTTAAGGCTCCGTACCAGTTGATTTTCATCCCTTTTTTCAAAGTTTCATTGGCTAAAATAGCCGGAGTCCACTCAACAGTGTGAATTTTGGCTAAAATCGCCGCATTCACTAAACGTGCTGTTTGAAAAATTTCTTCGTCAAGTTGCTTTTTCGTCATGACCACGTTTTTATCTTGACCATTCCATGACCACAAATCTGTTGCCGGATTATACTTCGCATATTTTTGAAACAACATATCTGCAATAGCATTATGTTCTCTTACGAATAAAGTGTGAAGTAAACTTAAACCAACCCACCAGTTGTCTTTAAAACCAGTTTCTTCAAAGCCTTGATTTTGTCTATTATTAGTTGGGTTTAAAGTAGAACTTTTTGGTAGTAGTTCTTTTCCGTTAGCCATGACAGTTGTCATTTTACCTTTTGAGTATTCTCTAAGTTCTGCTTGTTCTTTTTGACTGCTTCCATAAATTTGTGAAGCATCCCACCAATGAGTCACATCATTTGCAGACACTTTACCATAAATATTTTTGAAATTTTTGGTACCTTCAGGAATTATTTTAGTACGATCAATAGATTGCTGATTGCCTTTGCTATCAACAATAACATGCGGATTTGATGTTTGATTCGGTCCGTGTGTTAACCAGTCATGATTCATAAATTGAATCCAAACAGCAGCTAACATATTTAAAAAAGGAACAGGCTTGAATTCATCTCGCTCAAAGAATACTTTTGAAACGACTGCAGGATTTGGTGTCATTAAATTTTGTGAAGCTTGCTGATCAATAAACTCTGGGTCTACATTGCGACCAAAAGCGACTCCGGCAGCACCGACCATCGGATATTTAGGATCATAACAAGTCCCATCAGCAGAACGAAATTTTGTATCAATTTTTGAACAGTCTATTTGTCTGTAACCTGTGTAATTGATATGTGGATCATGAAGATTATTTTTTAAAAGACTTTTACGAATATCGCTAAGAACAATTAATCCACCAAGTTCTGTACTTTTATCTGACCAAGTTGTCCATGGCGTATCAGCTAATTCAGAACTAGGAACTCTTTCAACCCCGTTACTTTTAGAATGAACTGCGGCAGTTGGCATCGAACCACACGAAGTGACCAATTGAACAAATGTGATCAAATAAACTAAATGTTGACGGCAAATCATGAAAAACTCCTTCTTTTAATGACATTCATTATTTTACTAGAACTCGTGTTATGTTTCAAATTTATGCTTGTTTACTGCTAGACCAAAGTTGTGCTTTAGATCAAGGTCTAGGTGCTTAACTGCATCCACTGGAGTTATTTGCAGAATAATATAAAATAAAATCATGATTAATCGAAAAATGTTTTTCAAAATAGTGTTTGGTTTTTTTGCGCTTTGTGTGGGCGGTTATTTCTTCGTCGGTCTTTTGATCGAACCGCCAGGGCTAAGATCACCAGCTTCACAGCCAGAAAACTATGAATCATTCAGTGCTTGCGAAAAACAAAATATTTTATGGAGCGAAATTAGAAAAACAACTTATACAGCATTGCCAGAATTAGATGCTTTTGGTTTTCTACAATTTGTAGCCATGAGCCGCCAAGAAATATCTTTAAAAGGCTATTATCAATCTGATTTTGCACCCACTGGTTGGAAGAAATATATTCACGGTCGTGGTGCAGTTGCACAAGTTAAATTTATCGCTAAACCAAATTCTTATACAGGCATTTTTACCGGAGCAGACTGTGCATTAATTCGTTTATCAGTAACTTATAAGCCCGGTGGAAGCAAAGCTGTTGCCCCAGGTTTAGCCCTAAAAATTTTAAGAGACAAAGTCAGCAGTGCTAATATATCAGCTTTAGTTTCTATTGATGGACAAGAGAAAGATTTTAATATTTTTAAAAATACAATGTCAAATATAGTTCCAGAAGGGACTGGCGTAGGTGCAAAATTAGTTCAACGAGTTTTCAAAAAAGTTTCAGCTTATCCTGAAGAAATCGTTTTAGATCATATGGCTCAAATCGATGTTCGAGGATTAACAAGCGAACAACCCAAGGCCCCAAGACAAGTTTTTTTCGTGCCTAATGAAAAACTGAATTTTTCATCTGAAGAACACGACTTTCGCGAAGACTTACTAAAAATTTCTGCAAGTACAAAGCTTTATTCTGTCTATGCAGACAAAGAACATATTGGCGATTTGGTGACGACATCAGAATTTCTGTCTTCAGAATTCGGTGATGATGGTTTATTTTTTAAACATCAGTTTAAAAAATAATTGTTATTTAAAAAGTTCTCTGTAAATCCAATATGGTCCGATGAGTAAATGATAGAAATTTGTTAAAAAAGCAGGTGATTTTTTTTCATATTTATAATGGCCAATGGCCTGAAAAACCCAGCCCACAATAAAAATCAAAGCGTGTGTAGTGGTAGACAAATACAGCGAAGCAACATATACCCCAAAAGACATAATGCAAAAAGGAATAGCGTATTTAAGTAAATCTAACTTGATATAATAGATACTAGTCAGTATCCAAAATAATAAGCCTAAGTTTAAAACTTCATTAATGCCAACTTTAGAAAATAAACCAAATGTTCCAAAAACAATTAACGGAATACCAATATAATGAGTTAGCTTATTCCCTTTTGTTTGATGATACCCTGAATAACTTTCGAAGTGCTGTTCGATTGTCTTCATTTATTTGCCTTTTTTGTTATCGTTATACTGTGCCGTGTATTCTTTAAGATCACTATTAAATTCATCACGTTTTTCTTTAATGTATTCTTCAAAATCTTTTCTTTTTTCTCTGTAATCAGATTCAAAGTTATCGCGCCCAGTTTTAATTTCGATAAAGAAGTTTTTTCTTTTTGAATCTATTTCATTATATAGTTCTGTTTTTCTTTCACGTGTTGTTTTCATGTTTTTGATGGATTCACGTTCTTGGCTTAGTTCATCAGTGAAAGTTTTTTTGCGCTGACCTTCGAAGGTAGAAAATTCTTCGCGAATTTTATTCATATCGTTATTAAATTTTTCTCGTTTGCGATTAATAAGATCATTGTATTTACTACGAATTTCTGAAGGCTCTTTTCTAAAACCTAACATCCACTCTGTGTAAACGGCTTTCTCGTCGTTTTTAAGTTGCTGTGACTGAGGTATATCACGTCTCAACTGTTCGAACTGCGAACGATCTTCACTGAGGCTGTATTTTTGACGAACGTTGGTGTCGGCAAGTTTTTGGCTAGTTTCAGTTAATGCCGCAGTCTGAACATTGTCTTCTGATCTTGTGAAGGTTTCACAAGATGATAAAACCAATGTGAAAATTAAAATTATATTTTTTGGATGCACAAAACACCTACCTGTTTTTAGATTTGGCTTGTCGAATTTCCATATCGACATCTCTTTTTTTAATACTATCACGTTTATCGTAAATTTTCTTACCTTTTGCTAAACCGATTTCCAGCTTAACAAAACCATTTTTAAAATAAATTTTTAATGGCACACATGTTAAACCTTTTTCCTTAATCGATGATAAAATATCCACAAGTTCGTTTTGGTTCAACAAAAGTTTACGTAACCTTTCTGGGACATGGTTGTTATAACTGCTGGCTGTGTATTCAGAAATATGTGCATTCTGCAAATATGCTTCATTATTTTTAAAAGCGATGTATGAATCCTTAAACTGAATATTTTTTTTACGCAGCGATTTGACTTCGCTACCCGTTAAAACTAGACCCGCTTCGTAAGTATCAGTTATGAAGTAATTAAATCGAGCCTGTTTATTTTCCTGAATAATTAAAATACTCATTTTTCACTTTCTAAATAAAAATAAAGATTTTTAATCTGCAGTGGTGACAGTTCTTCGACTCTGACCTTGTCTGAAACTTTGTTGATTTCCACCCATTTTAAAAAAGCCTCAGTTTGGCTAGGCTGTAAATTGGATTTAAGTATTCGACGACGTTGTTTAAAACAATTTTTTACAAACGCTAAATATTTGTCTTTAAATCGAATATCTGATTCTTTTTTATGAAATTTTAGAACCCGACTGGCAACTTTCGGAGCAGGTGAAAAATCCCGTGGGCCCGCATCACACACTGTTTTAATTGTCCAAAATTCTTGGGCAATCACTGAAAGCATACCGTAGTCTTCTGTTTTAGGTAGGGCTCTAATTCTTTGTGCGACTTCTTTTTGAAACATTAAAATCATTGAGCGGCATTGTGCATGGTCAAGACTGCGATCGATCACAATCGATGACGAGATCTGATATGGTAAATTACTAACTAAAACATCATATTTAATTTTTTCCCAATCAATTTGAAGAGCATCACCTTCAACAACATTCATCTGTTGATTGGTCCAATATTCAACGAGTGCTTTGTCTAATTCAATTAATGTGTATTGTTTGTACTTTTCTTTTAATAAGTCTGTAAGAGCCCCAAGACCAGGGCCGATTTCTAAAAGTTCTGTTGGATTTTCTACATTCACAGCTTGAATAATTTTATCGATGACTCCGTCAGAAATTAAAAAGTTTTGTCCTAAAGATCTTTTTGTTCTGTGAAATAATTCACTTTGCCGTTCGATCAGTCTTTCTTTTGATGATTTATGGGTTGATGTCATAAGTTTTCAACCAACTTTATTTTAAAATCATTTTCATAAGATGATGACGATGGCCCTAAATCTAATTTCGCATTTTCATTGTTCATTAATTTTTTAATTCCAACATAGCCTATCATGGCTGCATTGTCAGTACAGTACCGAATCGGCGGAATAATCACAGAATAGCCTTTAGCTTTCAAGCTTTCAGCCATTTCGCGAAGTCGTGAATTTGCACTGACTCCGCCAGTGATCACTAACTGTTTTGTTTTGTAATTTTTTAAGGCCGTAGTAGCTTTGTGAATTAAAACATCCACGATAGCTTCTTGAAACGAAGCACATAAATCATTTTTATTTTTTTCTATATCTTCTGGCAACATTTGTGAAAGCAATCTGTGTGCTGATGATTTAAGTCCGCTAAAGCTCATCATTAAATTTTTTTCATTGATCAAACTTCGCGGAAAATCGTAAGCTTTTCTGTTTCCAGTTTTTGCTAACTGATCGACTTGAACCCCGCCCGGATAACCAAGTCCCATCATTTTTGCAAACTTATCAAAAGCTTCGCCAGCTGCATCGTCCTTTGTAGTCCCGACAATCGTGTATTTCCCGAAGTCTTCAACCCAATAAAGACTTGTATGACCGCCGCTGACAGCTAAGGCAATATAGGGATAATTAAAATTTTCGTTCGGTTGATAATCTGAATCCTTTAAAAACGGAGCTAGCAGATGACCTTCTAAATGATTTACGCCTACAAACGGTTTTTTATAAGCTTGAGCTAAAGCTTTCACAGTCATCAATCCCACAATCAGTGATCCGATAAGTCCGGGTCTATTTGTGACTGAAAAGCCAACTAGATCAGTGATTTTTAAATTGGCTTTTTTCAACGTGTCTTCGATCAATGGCAAAATAGCTACAGAATGATTACGACTCGCGATTTCAGGAACCACGCCGCCATACGGTGCATGCTGCAAATCCTGACTGGCCGATGATTGAGCTAAAACAAAACCATCACTTTGCACAATGGCAACAGATGTATCGTCACAGCTTGTTTCGACCGAAAGGATTTTTTTTAGCAATAGGTCTTCCCAACTTAATTATTTTTTTAAAACTTTTTGTTTTGCTTTTTTGCCGTACGTTGATCCGCTGTAAAGAGATGCGACTTCTTCGTAGAACGAAAAGGCTTCATCTTTCATGCCCATCGCTTCAAAGCATGCGCCTATTTTGTATTTAGCTTCAGGAACATTTTTATTTTTAGGATTAGCACTGACAAATTTTTCATATTCTAAAATCGCTTTTTTAAAATCTTTACTTGCATAAAGTTCTTGGGCCACATCAAAAGTTGTTTTTTTATCGCTGTTCTCTTTAACCGGAGCAGGCATGATTACTCTTGAATCGGACGGTTTTAAAGCTGCTTCATTTTCTAGTTTCTGAAGTTGTGCTTCCATTTTAACTAAAGAATCTTGCAATAATTGAATTTTTTCTGCATCAACGCTTTGGTTCTTAGACAGCTGAACGTCAGTAAGTTGTTTTTCAAGCGATTCAACACGGCCATTTAATTGACGAATCAATTCATCACGTTCATCAATTTTTGGCTCTGGTCCGCTGTTTGGTAAATTCTGATTATCAGCTTGTTTTTGAGTGTAGACTTGAGATTGATACTGAGATCCTAATTCGCTTCTTGTTTTTAAACAGCTTGTTAGACCGAAAACCAAAGAGATCATAAAAATTATTTTGATCATAGGACGTCTCCATTTTTTTGTCGAATCAACCGTGCTGAGTTTTCTGCTTTCTCTGCCGAGATCCGTGCATTTTCAAATAACTGCCTTGCCTGTACATATTCTCTTTCAGAATAAAGGATTTTAGCACGTCGGTAGCTTTCTTCAGCTTGATGCCAAAATCCCGGAGAATATCTAGCTGCCTGTACAGCTTTCGCCGCATCAATAGCTATTTTCGCTAAGACATATTCAGATTTAGGTTGTGGAGTTGTGACACAACCACAAAACAAAAAAATGAATAGACACAAGCTACTTAAAAAAAACTTCATCATCTACTGAACTGGAACAAAGTTAGCACGTCGATTGCGTGACATCGCTTCATCTGTGTCAGTATCAACTAAAGGTTTTTCTTTACCAAAGCTAACTGTCGCCAACCGAGCTGTTGGAACACCTGCTGATGATAACATTTGTTTAACAGTATTGGCGCGTCTTTCACCTAAAGCTAAATTGTATTCACTTGATCCACGCTGATCACAGTGGCCTTCGATTGTTAATTTTGCGCTTGAGTTTTTCTTCATCCAAGCCGCATTAGCTGTAATTTTTTCTTTTTCTGAAGCTGATAAAGTCGCGCTATCATATTCAAAGAAAACACTGGATAGACCAGCAACACTACCCGAATCACTGCCCGTTGCACCCATATTTAGTGGTGAACCGTCTAACTTTTCAGAACTGCCGCTAATAGTTGTTTCATTTTTAATTTGTGAATCATCAGTGCCTTTTTTTCTAAAAAGTGAGCAGCTTGATACTAAAGTTAGAATTAAAGCCATTTTTAAAATATTTCTTAGACTGTCTTTTCCCTGTTTGTTTTTCATTGTATTCTCCTCGTTGTTAATCATTCTTATAACACCATTAATTTAGACCATTGTAAAACCTTGTCAAACTCCGATTGGACATGAACAATTAATCATGTTTAAAAATCTTATTATTATTTGTGTCTTTCTCACTGTAAGTCTGCACTCTGCTCATGCTCAAAGAATTGGGGCCCCCCATGAAAGTTGGAAAACTTTAGAAACGCCTCATTTTTCAATATTTTATTCTGCTCAGCATCAAGACCTTGGTCTGTATTATGCGGGGGTTGCTGAAAACTCATACGGTATTTTAGAGCCCCTTTTTACTGACCGCCCTACAGACAAGATCGTTGTAATCATTAATGATTCCACAGATGTTTCAAATGGTTTCGCCACAATGATTCCCTATGCCCACATTATGGTTTATCCCGTTCAAATCGGTAAAGGTGAAACCCTTTCTGAAGCCGGTGAATGGGCCCATGAGCTTTTTATCCACGAATTGACCCACATTTTTCAAATGTATCCAGCTAATAATTTCTACAAATTTTTAAAACCTATTTTTGGAAATATTGTCGCACCAAACATGCTGATGCCGTCGTGGTGGAAGGAAGGTATGGCCGTTGAGGTGGAAACTCACTTTTCTCATCAAGGTCGTAACCGATCTTATTCTCAAGATGCCACGCTGAGAGCCTTAGTTTTAGATAAAAAATTATTCAATTATTCATTAGCAGAAATCAATGAGGCCTTACCTTCTTGGCCTTATGGTGGAAGACCATATTTATTCGGGTCTATTTTTATGGGTCATATAGCTGAAATTAAAACGATCGATGTTTTCAATGACTTGGTTATTCGTCAATCAGAAAAGCCGCCTTATGCTGTTGAAGATGCTCACTTGCAATCATTTGGAATAGGCTACCAACTCAACTATCTAAACACTTTACAAAAACATCAAAACATTGCTCAGAAACAAATTGAGACGATTCAAACCAGTTCTGCCACACAAATTACTTTAATAGATCAAAAATTAGCTTCCAGTGAAAATCCACGCTGGAGCCACTTGCAAAATGTTTTAGGGTTGATTTCATTTGATAAATCAGGTCGCAAATTAAATTTCTATAAAAAAACAGAACCACTAAAATGGGAAAAAGTCACATTTCCGAAGCAACCATCCGGAGAAATTTCAAGTTTTGAATTTCACCCTACTGAAAATAAAATACTCTATGCTAAAGTTAAACCTATCAATTTCAGAGAAAGTTTTTCTGATCTATACTATTATGATTTCAATGCTGAAAAAAATGAACAACTTACTTTCAGTGCCCGTGCCCGGGCACCTGTTTTTGGCTTGAATCCAAATTTCATTTTTTATATTTCAACTTTTTATGGAAAAACACAAATCAACCGTTTAGATGTCAACACTAAAGAAATTACAAAGTTAATAGAAATCCCATTTAATCAACGTGTTGTTGAAATTCAAAATAAATCAACTGATGAACTTTTAGTTGTTATTAAAACTGAAAAAGGCGAATCCCAAGTTTTTTCATTTTCAATAGAAAAACGCAGTTTGATCCCGTTTAAATTAGCTTTTCAAAACGTTGAAAATATGAAAAATGTTAATCAAACTTTTTATTTCACGGCGACTGACAACGGTGTGAATAATATCTATCAGATGACCGGCAGTAAAATCAAACCCGTGACCAATTTAATTACGGGTGGCTACGATTTTGATATTGCTACTGTTTCGAGTACAATTTACGCCACTGTCATGACATCAAACGGCTTACAGGTTCATGAGCTGCAGGTAACGAATGTTAAAAAACTACCTGAAGTTAAAAATCCGATTCGCGAAAAATATAAAAATATTAAATATGATGAACCTATAACTTTTACTTGCCAAAATATCTGTGAAGATAATGACTCATCGGTCTTAAAATACATTTATCCGCAGTACTTTATTCCTTTTATTTCCACATCAAGCCGTAATCAAAGTTTGTATATTCAGATCATCACATCTGGGCAAGATCCACTGATGAAGCACCGCTATGACTTAAGCGTGGATTATGACACCGGCATAAAGAAAACGGGATATAACTTAAATTATTTGAATTCGACACAAAGTTGGCCGATCAATATGACATCGGCTAAAACGTTTAAACTTTTCGGACAAAATAGCCAGTTGATTTATGAAAATGATCAACACAGTTTAGGTTTTATACTTGACACAGTATCCTTAAGCCCGAATTTAATCTTAAATTTTGGAATCATCTATTCAGCTTTAAAAGACACTGTTTTAACGACAGAACATACAGGTCTTTATGGACAGGCACTGTATTCATCTTTTGAAAAAAATATTTTACAACTGTATCCAATGTCGGGATTTTCGTTTTTTTTAAGGCATGAATCAAATAAAGCCAACAAAAAGCAAATTGCTGATCTTTTCAATGATTACGAGCAGACGTTAGGATCTTTAAATTTTTATTTTTCTAAATGGATGCCTGAAGACCATTCCTTCGCTAATAAAATTAACTTTATTCATACGTATCAAAACGTTTCTAATCGTTACGGTGCTAGTAACGCTGCTTTTAGTAGTTCAAGTGATACGTACGTTCCTGAATTTACTTTACGCGGTTATGCCCAAGGACAATTTTTTGGAACACGCATGATTACATTAAACACAGAGTATCGTTTTCCCCTCATGGTTTTAAATTCAGGTTCTGGCACCGATCCCTATTTTTTAAAGCGACTTAATGGTGCTGTTATTTATGACGGGTTAATTCATCGAGGGTTATCTATCGACAAAGATTCAGTACTCACCAGTCATGATATGAATGAGTTTTTTTCAACTGCTGGCTTAGAAGTCAGGTTAGAAACAACTTTGGGTTATTTTTTACCAGTTAACTTTATTTTAGGCGCTTACAATCCGTTCGCTTTAAAATACGCGGATTCGCCCCAAATAGCCCTCAGTCTACAAATTGGTGGTCTTTAGCCTCCATTAACCACTGATTAACCACTGATTAACCATTGACAAGACACAGTGTGTCCTTGAAAACTAAAGGTGGAGTGTGAATTATGGAAACAAATAAAGTCAATCCAATATGGGTCCGAGAACTTGTTTCAGCTGATGAGCAACTTGAAAAGTCAGTGATGATCGATATGAATTTGGGGTTAGATACTCAAAGAATTTTAGTGAACGAATCGATTCAATTTTTATTACAACTTAAAGCTGATTTTGCTGAAGCCTGTGCACAGTTCAACGAATTAAAGCCTTCTGTTTTGGGTCGAATTAAAATTTATGGGATCGCAAAAACTCATGCTGATTTCATGCTATTCCGTAATGGTTATAAAATGATTTTCTCAATTAAGTCAGCTGGTGTTGTCAGTATTCGATTCCACTATGTGGGAAGCATGTCTATTCCACAACCGCAAGTTAAAGAACAAGTCACTATCGTTATGGATGAAGAACTTATTGAGTCTAAATGGGGTGCTTTTGAAGAAGTTATTTGGTCATACAAAGGCCAAAATTTTCAACCGCAATTTCTTGTGCGTCATTATTTAACTTTATTTATCAAAGACAGCGCTCGCTAAGATCTAGCGAGCTTCTTTTATTTGGGATCTTTCGATCCCAAATTTTTGATCCTGATTAATTACTTGGACAATTATAATTTAAATTAATTTTGTAGCCCACAGGCACTGCCGGTGTGAAAACCAAAGTGTTATTCTGAATCGTCGTGCTGACATTTGTTAATGATGGCACGAATGTCACATCAATCGATCCTACAGGACTACATTCTAAAGGAATCGATGACAATGAGCTGACAATACGATCTTTGAAATAATTTAAATTTTGAGAATAATCATTTTCACAAATACTTGATGAGAAGCCATTCGTTAATTGTGATAACTCATGATATTTAAATCCGTACTGACTTTTTGCTCCACCCGCATCTTGCTGCGCCATACAAGTTGTGTCGCCAGGGCGAACAATAATTGAATTCACTGACAAACGTTTATCTGCACCAAATTTTTGTTTTATTTTATTTACGTAATTCTGTGGAAGATCTTCAGCTTCCAAAGGAAATAATTCATTTCCGTAATGAACTCGGGTAGCATCTCCGCCGACTGATCTTACATCTTCATCAGAAATAATAATGACAGCCAAAGATGCATCATCTCTGTAACATGAATTCGATGCTGCGTATTCCGCATGCCAGAAAGCAGCTTTAATACCGCGTTCGTCATCTGAATCAGCCCATCCTGCGCCAATCGCTTCAATTGTACTGGTGAAAATACTATAAGGGTTTGTTGCTCCTGCATTCAGGATCCATTTCGGTGAACCGACATAATTCATCCAATTTCTAGAAGCTCCCCAATAAAAATATGTACCAATTTTTTGAGCTCTTGTAACTGTCGCACACATTTTCCAGTCAATTTGTGATGTCGATAAACCAGTAACAAATCCTTGTAATTTTTCAGCTAATTTTCGATTGTCTGGCAACATTGAATTAGAATCATCAACGACTAATAATAAATCAACTTTGTTATCTGATGCTTGAACAGTTTTTGTAAAACTGACTGGGCGCACATCGCTAACCACATTAGCCACTGTCACTTGCAGTGGTGTCGGTATTACGTAAGAATTAAATCCATTTTGGCTTGCTGTTAAATAAATAGAGTAAGTCCCAAGACCCGCTGATATAAAATTCGGTGTAGAGCTAGCTCCTGATAAACCTGGAATAGTCACTGGAGCATCATTTCTATAAACAGTCCAAGTGTATTGAATATTTGCTGGGTTACAATTTGCAGACAACATAGTTTGTGGTGACTGCGCATTAATCGTAATCGCTACAGAATCTGCATTTAAACGCGGTGAACATTGAATTGTTGTCGCATTTGTATTCGAACCTTCAACAGTAATAATTAAAGGCTGAGCTGAACTGAAGCTTGTAAAATTATTTTTAGTTGAAGTTAAGTATATAAGATATGTTCCATCACCTTGTTGTATAAAGTTCGGATTTGATTGAGCCCCATTTAATGATGGTAAGTTAATCAGCTGTCCATTCTTATAAACAGTCCATTCGTAAGCAACTTCTGATGGGTTACAATTTGCTGATATCAACGGATGCGCTGATGTTCCTGATAAATTCAGACTTGTTAGTGATCCATTGATTCGCGGATTACATGAAATCACATCATTTGATTGGTTCGCTGAATTCACATTGATTGTTAATGGTGTTGATGATTCCCAATGTGCTGAACCTGTTAGTGTTGCATAAAGAGTGATCTGATATGTTCCAACACCGTAACTTTTAATATCTGGTGTTGATTGTTCACCAATAAGACCTGGTAGGTTCATACTCACACCATCTTTAGTGACAGACCAAATATAACCTTCTGCTTGCGGAGAACAATTAGCTTTAATAGTTGGATTGTTATCGTTTGCTTCAACAATCACACTTGTAAAAGATGTATTTAGCTTTGGATCACAATTTAAATTATTAGTTACTGATGGGCCAGGGACAATCAATTCAAGTGGTGAATCTTGAATGTAAGGTAATTTATTTCCAGAAGGATCAGTCGCAACAAGTGCAACGTAGTACACTCCTTCACCTAAAGAACGAATATCAACTTGAGTTGGGTTTTGACCAGTCAAAGATGGGATTGCTGAATTAATTGTGGTGCCATTAGCGCGAACAACAGTCCATTCATAATTCAGTGGACTTGTGTCACAATTAGAAAAAATACTTGGACCTGAGTTACCTTGAGAATACGTGAATGTTCGAGTGCTATTATCAAACTTTGGATCACAAGCGACTGTGTTTGCAACACCGCCAACACCTACACCTGGATCAACTTTTAAACTGTTAGATCTTGTAAATCTAACAGGAGCGCACGAAGTTAAAATAACCATTGTCAGGCTTAAAAATAGAAGCAGAATTTTCATATAAGTTCCCCTACAATCAATATCTTAAATGATTTTTTTGGAATAAGTAATAGGTCTTTAGTCTTGAACTTAAGGCTATCTATTGTGACAGCCCCGTTACAGTCATAAAATAAACAGAGGTAAGATTTTTTTAGGCTTATCGGTAGATCTTTGGAGGCCCCTTTGAATATTTGGTTAATTCTTATTACGTCTTTAAATATATTACTCCTTGCTGGATTAGTTCTTAGTTTATTTCTTAAAATTAAAGAAAAACAGGAAGATCAACGGATCACCAAGGGTCTACAGCTTTTACAAAATAAATTATCAATACTTGAAGATCTCTCTGATAAAACGGATGAACAAGTCAGAAAATTGATTCATCTTTTAGATCAAAAAGCCCAAGAAGTCAGACAAGCATTAAACGCTGCTGATCAAAAAATTCATCAGCTGGATCAAACTGCACTGATAATGACAACCCCTCAACCACAGACTCAATCTACGCATTACACTGATAAAACAAGTCTCTATGTTCAAGCAGCCAAACTAGCGAATCAGGGTTTCACAGCAGATCAAATCGCACAACAGGTCGACCTAAGTCCTGCTGAATTAACTATGATTATCAAAGTTAACCGTGATCAACTTCAGTTTGCAGCTAATAAATTGCCGCAATGGCTTGAAGCCCGAGTTGAAAATAAAACAATGGCCGAAGATGACGATATCAACCAGTTTGCTCTGGCCATTACAAATCAAAATAATTTAAGTCAGAAAATTGCCAACACAGCATTTGACACTATGTCACAGGATTTATCAGCCCACCAGAGTCTAACAGAAGATTTTAAAAAAACTGTTCAGCAAATGCCACAGACTTTCACTGAAACAAAAAATCAATCTTTTATAAAGGATGGCAAATTAATAAAACCTTTTGAGTTTAAAAAAATCACGTCATTGAAGTCATAAAACTTTGAAGTCGGTCAATGGCTTCAACAAATCGTTTTGAATCAATTGCAAAACTTAATCTCAAATATCCAGGTGCGCCAAATTCTTCTCCTGGAACTGTCGCAACAAAGTAGTCTTCTAAATAAATTTGACCAAATTTTTGTGATGTATCGACCAATTTTTCTTTATATTTTTTACCCAAAGCTTTTTCGACATTAATCCATAAATAAAAAGCGCCATCTGGTTTGTAGACTTTGAACTGTTTAATTTTTGATAAAGTTTCCATAGCGACCATTAATCTTTGTTTCAATAAAACATTTGTTTTTTCGATGTCTGGTTCAGCATGCAGCAGGGCTTGTTCTGCCGCTGCTTGTGCTATCGATGATGGCGCACCTGTGGCCTGTGAGGCATAATCACCTATGGCTTTAATGATTTGACTTGGTCCCATCGCCCAACCGATTCTCCAGCCAGTCATGGCATAAGCTTTTGACCCGCCATTAATAACCACAGTTCTACTTTTTAGTTCAGGGGCTACATCTAATAAGTGAGCAGCCACTGACGTTCCATCTAACATTAATCGGTTATACATATCATCCGATATGATAACCACATCTGGATTTTTAATTAAAACTTGAGCTAAAGCTTTTAATTCTGATTTTGAATAAGCAAAACCAGTTGGGTTTGAAGGTGAACAAAATAAAAATATTTTTGTTTTTGGGTTAATCGCTTTTTCAAGTTGTACAGAGCTGATTTTAAAATTTTCACTTTCCCCGCAAGTCACAATGTGCGGGACTGCTCCTGCTAATTCAGCCATGGCTGGGTAACTGACCCAATACGGCGAATGAATAATAACTTCTTGGCCTTGATCGCACAAAACTTGCAAAGCTGCAAAGATTGCAAATTTGGCACCACCTGTGACCGCAACTTCGTTTGCAGGATTATAATCTAAACCCAGATCAGCTTTAGTTCGTAAAGCGATGGCTTTACGAAGTTCAATTGTTCCAGATGCAGCGGTGTATTTTGTAAAACCTGTTTTGATCGCCACTATTCCAGCTTCAGCAGCGATGGGATATGTTGGCCAATCGGGTTCACCCACTGTCAATGAAATCACATCGTGGCCTTTAGCCTGTAATTCTTTGGCCTTTGCAACAAGAGCTAACGTGGGCGATGATTTTAATGTAAGAGCTCTTTGTGACAACATAATAAATCCTATTTTTAGGTTTTAATTTTTCAAGTTTATTTTTTTAATTAAATGATCAATAACTCGGTCTGGAACTAATCCGACTAAGCGTCCGCCGTTATGTGCAACTTCTTTAACCCCACGCGATGAAATAAAATAAAATTCAGGTCGAGAAAAAATCATGAAAGTTTCTATATCCGGAGCCAATGTTTTATTCATACTGGCCAAAGTCCCTTCGTATTCGAAGTCAGCCACGGCACGCATCCCGCGAACGATCACCTGTGCATTTTTATTTTTCATGTAATCGACAGTTAAACCATGAAATGAATCGACTTCAATGTTTTTAAAATTTTTAAATTCATCTTTTAAAAACTGAATTCGTTCTTCGACATTAAATAAATATTTTTTATCCGATGATTGTGAAACTAAAATAATAACATGATCAAAAATTTTAGCAATTCGTTGAATGATGTCAACGTGCCCTACAGTGATTGGATCAAAGCTTCCAGGGTAAACGGCTATTTTAGTCATGCCTCATCTTGCGATGATTTTTTAAATAAAGAAAGACTTTTGTCTCCGTAATCTTGTTTGTCATAACAAGTCAAAACGCCGTACTGCATTTCAATTTTTTCCTGCTTGATGGCCTCAATAGCAATTAGTGTTTCTGGATGAAATAATGATTGGAGCGAAAGCTCTAACATCACTCGATCTGCTAATTTCTCTGTGAACGGTGGGTCAATAAGTATTAAATCGAAGGGCTGACTTGACGCCGACTTTATGAAAGCAAAAACATCTTTAGTGATGATCGTGTATTCCTGCGGTGAAATTTTTAAGGCCTGAATATTATCTTTAATAATTTGCACTGATTTTATATTTTTTTCGACAAATGTAACATGCTTAGCCCCGCGGGATAAGGCCTCTAAACCCAGATTCCCTGTTCCTGCAAACAAATCCAGAACACGAGCCTCTTCAATTTGGCCCATCCACTTGTTAAATAAAGTTTCTTTAACGCGATCCATAGTCGGTCTAATATGGTCAGCTTTAAATGAAACCAAATGTCGGCCTTTATATTTTCCTGATATGATTCTCATAAATTTGAACGATCTCACTGGTTAGTTTAAATATTTCATCAAAAGGCTTTTTAATATAAGTAATGACCTGTGGGTATTTTGCAGCATCAAACTGCCCCTGCTGCTGGCCAGAAAAAGCTGATATAATAACAACCGGCAGTTGAGATTTCATTTCATCCAGAACATCAAAACCATTTTTTTCTGGCATCAATAAATCGAGTATCAATAAATCAATAATTTCTGTTTTTAAAAGTTCTAAAGCTTTTGTTCCGTTTTCAGCTTCGAAGACGTCATGACCGGTGACTTTAAAAGCCCGTGCTAAAGATCTGCGTATAAGGTCTTCATCATCACATATTAATATCTTCATCGATTAAACCTCAGAATAAACCGTGTCCCTTGTTTGAATTGATCATCATAAATCAACTGAGAATTCATCCGCAAAGCCAATTGTTGTGAAATATATAAACCAAGCCCCGTACCGACACCAATATCTTTTGTTGTCGTAAAAGGTTGAAATAAATTTTCTTTGATCACAGCAGGTAACCCTGGCCCGTTGTCTTCGACGATAAGATCATAATATCGGTCATGAGCGTGATCATATATTTTAATAAAACTTTTCTCGGGCAAGGCCTGACAGGCATTTTTAATTAAATTAAATAAAATTTGCTGAACATAATTAGACGAGCCACGAACAGAAACTGGTTTGATATCAGAATAAATATGGTGCGGTCTAGTGATAGCTTTTAAGAGTGGCAATGTCTTTTTAAGAACATCATCGACAAAAACAGCTTCGTCAGTGTTTTTAGCTTCTCCGCTGTAATCTAATAAATCTGATATAATACCTTGGCAGCGGCCGGTCGCTTTAAGAACTTCATTTAAATCAAGCTTCACAGTTTGTTGTGTATCTGGTAAGGAAATTAAAAATTCACTAGCTAATTTTAAGCCCGTCAGTGGATTATTTAATTCGTGGGCCAAATGATTTGCCAGCTGACCGATCACATTCATTTTTTCATTCTGAATGACCTTTGATTTTAGCTCGTCAATTTCAGTTTGATCTGAATAAAACAAAATAGAATATTCTTTATCGATCATGAATCGTGTCTCAGTTATTCTATATCTTCTTTGATCAACACTAACGTGATTTGATATTAATATATTATTATCTCGATCGACCACAATAACTGGGTCTTTGTGTGCTTGCACAATTTTATTCCACTTATTTAGATAATATTGTGATTGGGTTTGTAAGATATGCCTTTGTACAGCTAGACCCATAAGACTTAATCGATCAGTGAAGTAGCTATTTAGTTCTGCTTCATTAGACACAGTTTTAGTTTCTAAAAAAACACCTTGATTCAGTTTATCGCTTTGTAAAAACCAATTTTTTAATAGGCCGACTGGTCTTTGCAGTAAATTAGCAAAATAGTTTTGAGCGGATGTGACTAGATCATCACTAATGTTGTCGACATTTCTAATATTTAAGCTGTGACCATTAAAACTGATAATAGCGTAGTCCTTCATTTTAAGCTGAATCGCATAGATAAATGTTTGAAAAGATCCCATTTTTTTAAGATCCGTCCAAATCAGACGACAAAATGAATCTAAGAAATCAGACTTTTCATATTCGGAATTTAAAAAATCTAAAAAATAAAGTAATTTTTTTTCGCGATTTTTTTTAATATTTTCATCGTTAACAAATAATTGAATGGCCTCAGACTTTTCAGAGGACTCTCCCTGAAGAAAATGATTTAATCTTTCTAAATGACTTCTTTTTTTAAAGAAATCTTCTTTAATTTGATTCAAGTTTTTTTGCTGACGCAAAGTCGTTGCGATTTGATCAACAGACTGTTTTAAAGCTGAAATGTCATTTTGTAATATAATTTGACTAAAATTGAACTGAGCTAAATCCGAAAGCTGAATTGTTGGACTAGCTTTGGAAAACAAAATGTTTATATTTGTTTTAATATCAGAACTGGCTTTGTAGAAATCAATATCACCAATCCTGATATCATATTTATCGTGGATCAAATGACTTAAGTCATTTTTATGACAGAATAATTCGAAATTATGACCTGCGGGCTGCAGTATTAAGTACGTTTTTTCATCACATATTACTTTCACCCGATCAGACTATACCATTTGGGCTGTTTTGCCAAAATAATAACTCAATTTATTCATTTCTGCTTGTGCTAATTGTGTGTGACCATTTCTAACTAACAACTTTGCATGACACTCAGAGATATCTTCATCAAAATTGTACTCTTGTAGATAAAAATTAATTTTTTCTAGTGATGATTCAACATCTGACGGTGTTTCAGACCACGCTGCCAGATACTTAATTGCTGTTGAATTTTTTGAATTAATATCTAAAGCTTTTTGTAAATTGGCTTTACCAAGTTCTAAATCACCCATTTGTTGGTGACACAAAGCTAATGCAACCCATGCTTTATCAAAGGCTGGGTACTGATTGATAATACTTCTAAGCTGATCAAGAGCTGTGTCATATTGGCCTCTGGAAATATTAACTATAGATTCACAGTATTGTGTTTCTGCATCACTATAGTTAATATTTTTTAGCTTTAGACAAACTTCGTTTAGACCTTCAAAGTCATTTTCTAATGCATAAATATTCAGTAAACAGTGTTGAAGCTGAACAAATTGATTTTGCGCAAGCTGCGTGTTTTCCAAATCTAAAAGCAAATCAAGAGCTTGATTTCTTTCACCTGTGCTAATCAATGCATTGATATATTTCATTTGGTCATGCACATGATTGCTTTTTACTGAAATCGTTTTAAGTGTCTTGATCCATGCTATTTGATCATTCAATTTATATTGAACTTCAGACAATAAGCTTAAGAAAATAAGATCGTTTGAGAATTCATTTGAAATAGAAATCAGTTTTAAAAATGATTTTTTAAATTGTTTCTGTTTGAAAAAACGATACGCATCCTGAAAAACTAGATTTTTAGCCAGCATCCTGCCCCCATTAAATAAACAACACATTCTATGTTGTCATCTATTTAGATTTGCAAGCGAGGTGCCAACCAAAACCCTTAATATACGGGCTTTTTAGGCTAAAGTTTTCTCCGACTGTCGAATTTTTATGACTCTTCAGTCAGAGAATTGACTTAAATTACGAAAGACTAGGCAACATTTGTTTTATAACCATGCATTGCTTTTTTTGCTAACCGAACATCCTGAAGCTCTC
This sequence comes from Bdellovibrio sp., assembly GCA_043756765.1. Classification (GTDB taxonomy): domain Bacteria; phylum Bdellovibrionota; class Bdellovibrionia; order Bdellovibrionales; family Bdellovibrionaceae; genus Pseudobdellovibrio. Next base: position 26,813 of record JAYUQO010000033.1, read on the forward strand.
TAATAATTTTAGATTTGGCTTCATCAATCAGCGAAAGCACTTGCATGTCTTGATCTATGATCTTTTCAACAAACATCTCTTTAACACGCATACATTCATTAAATGCTGCTTTGTCAGTTGCTGTAAACACGCCGCCAATCTCTTTATGCAGCATATGAGCACGATTAACTTCAGCGTCTATGTGTTTAAGAATTTTTAGAATGTCTTCTCTTTGATTATAAAATTTTTCAATTTTATCAAAATGGCCATTTTCTAATTCTGCGATTTGTGTTTCATTTAATGTATAAAATTTTTCCAAAAAATGAGTTTTCTCTGTTAACAATTGGACTAAGCGAATCATGCGGTTCCCCCTTTTGGTTCCGTTTCTTTTTTATATTTATCAACTGCCACTTTCCAGCCGTCATATAGGTTCTCTATCACTTTTAAAGCATTTTTTATCGCGTCGATATCACCGGATATATTTGCTTTTGTGTATTGCTCTAATACATAGGTGTAAAGCTGATCTAATTGCTTAGCGATTTCACCCCCAACTTTGTGGTCCAGCGAAACTTGCAGTTCCATTATGATGTCATAAGCTCTCATTAAATTTTGCCCGCGATCAGCAACTTTTTTCTGTTCGGCTGCTTGCAAAGCTAATTTTGTGAATTTTATAGCACCTTCATAAAGCATCAATAAAATTTGCTCTCGTGAAGCACTTAATATCGATGTCTCTTTATACTTTTGATATGGGTTTGCCATAATTAACTACCTCCTCCACCAATTGCTGCTCCTTGTGTTTTTATTTTTGACACTGCTTCCTCCATTTTGGCAAACTGCCGACGTAACATTTCTTCTCTTTTTTCTAGATTCTTTTCTTTTCGTTCAATTTTTTGATCTATATTTGAAACTTGTCGTTGTAGGTTGTTTTTACGATTACCCACAACACCCGCTTGCGGGTCAGTGATTTCACGAATTTTAGTTCGCATATTTGTCACAAAACCTGTGTCCACTAAATTACCGCGCATAAATTCAACAACATCTTTTGGATTTTGTGCGACGGCTTTTTTAAATTTTTCAGGACTAAAATTTAATGTTCCTGTTCGGTTGAACTCAACACCAAGTTCTAAAATTCTTTCAAATGAACTATTTGTATTTTGAACGTTTTGGATAATTCCGCGTAACCGCGATTCGGTCATTCGCAGCATGCTATCGCCACCCAAAGGCCCTAATCTTGGGCTGCCTGTTTTGTCATTGGTTAATTTATTTTGAGTTTGAATAAAACCTAAGGCACCGTTGTAAGCATCAACGAAAGATTTCATTTTCTCGCCGATGGCTTCATAGTTTTCAGTGACCGATAATTTAATTGGGGTTCCATCACGAGCTTGTTTTAAATCTAAGGTCACACCAGGTATTAAATCAGTCACTTTATTATCTGATGTTTCAAATTCATGACCATTTAGTTTAAACTTTGCATTTAAAGCTGGCAATCGGTTGTCCAAACTAAAATCTGTGTCACCATCAATTAAATACACTGTTGGAAATTGAACTTCATTGTCATCACCAGTTTTAGCGCCAGTGATTTGTAATTTAAAACTTTCATCTTTATCTTTTCTGTCGTTAATTATAGTCGCTTTGACTCCGACATCAGATTGATTAATCAAAGATACAATGCCTTCTAAAGTTGAGTTTTCTTTATCGATATAAACTTCTTGTTCGCCCTCTGGCGTGTCGAAACGGATATATCCCACACCTAATGATGTTGTGTCTCTGTCAGGAATACCCGAAGAAACGATTGCGGGCTTCGTTGCTAATTGTTGGACTTCTAAGGTCCAATCACCAGCTTCTGCTATTGAAGGATCTACTTCACCGTCAACGATGTCAGGAAACCCTGAACTAAATTTCATATCACTGAAGCCCCTGGCACTAATAATTGTACTTAAGTTTTTAAGAACATCATTTATTTTAGTTTCAAATTCTGAAACAAGTTTGACCTTGTCTTCAATTTTCAGTTTATCATCCTGCATTTTTTTAACGGGCATACGCTCAGCTTCGATCACTTGATCGACTAAGTTGGGTGGTAATCCGCTTGCAAGTCCGCCTATGCGAATGGCCATTGTTTTCCTCCATGAAATACAATAACTAACCTTCATAGTATGACAGATTTTTTTTAATTTCTGTGAGTCAATTGATTGTCTATGGACTTACTACGAGTAGGTAAAAAATGCCTCTGATACAAATCAGCTTCACACACTAGACTTGTCACGACGATCAGCTTGTTTATACAATAAAATATTAAAAATAAAAGGACCTTGATCTATGAAGAATAAAAAAGCATCCAAAAAAAAATTCAGTTCTCTGGGCGGATATCTAAAGGGAAAACGTGAAAGTACCCGCTACACCCAAAGTGATGTTGCAAAGACTTGTCAGTGCAAAGCCCAATTTGTTTCGAACTGGGAGCGTGGGTTATGTTCGCCACCATGGCCGATACTTAAAAAATTAATTAAAATTTATGATTTACCCCAGAAACAACTATTTTTATTTTTAATGAAGGAACATGAATTGTTAATAAAAAATGAACTGGGAATTAGTAAGAAATAGGTCTAAAACTAGACCTCTTTTATAACTTCGAAACCTTTTAGACTTCCCACTATGGCATAGCCAACAGCAACAACTTTTGGATTTATTTTCTTTAATTTACCTGCAATAGCTTGAAGCGTAGCGCCTGATCCAACAGCATCATCAATAATAAGTATTTTTTTATAGCTCGATTTATTTTCCTTTGGATAAATAGTATTTTCTGCATTATCAATTCGCTCTTCTAGCTTAGTCAGTGATTTTTGTGCAATTGGCACCTTTCCCGAATAGGCTTTTAAAAAAACAACCTCCGGCAAACTCAGTTTTAAACTTTTTTTGACTTGGTTTAGAAACGGAATTTTCCTAGGTAGCGAATGTGGAGCCCATGCAATAGCATCTATTTTATGAATTTTAATCAATCTAGCTATAGAATCCGAAACCTGATGCGCAACTTCATTGATAAGCTTTACATTCTGAGATTGTTTTGCGTAGAGAACTAAATTGCCAAGCTTTGTTTTACCAAATTTCGGCAAACTATAAAAATCAGAATAATAGACATGATCTAACTGACAATCAGCAAATGTGTCTTGAAATTTTTTTGATGCTTCAATCATTTTTATTTTAGTATCAAAGTAGTCATCATATTTTTTTCGCACCTCTGAATATTCGTCAGCTAGTTTTCGAATAAGGTGTATTTGCTTATTTGTTTCAACCCAAGATTTGAAACCTTCTACTCCATATAAAATTTCTCCTTGGGGGCTTATGTATAGGTAGTTTTTTTCAAACAGGGCCTTTTCAACAGCCGATAAATCTAATTCAACTTTGTATTTTTTATTTTCAGATATTTTGTAATAAACGTTAGGCGCTGATCCAATTTTTATTATTTTATTTTCTTCGATTAATTTTTTAAGCTGTCTGTGAACTGCCTGAGCTGATATTTTGAAGAAATCAGTTATTTGCCGCGGGCTTGATTGATCATTTTCTTTAATATAATCAAGTATTTGTGATTTTGTAGCTGTTTTCATAGTTTATAGTTTACTATAAACTATAAACTATAACAACATTAATGATTATCGTCTAAAAATCGACTAGTAATTGTCTAATTTTATCGGATTCGAATGCTAATCGTAGGCTTTGCCTTCAGTAGCTAATTGTTCTAAAGATTTGTTGTCACAGTCTCCTGTCCCGACTTCGCCTCCATCAGCCGGAGTGCCATCTAGTTTGAAGGTGTTCATATGAAACCCAGTACTACTATATCTGACTACACCATTTATAATCTGATTAAGCACGTAGATGTTTGATCTACTAGTAGATCCTGTTCCATTGCATTTTAAATAATTTTTAAATTTCGGCGCTAAACCTAACTTATTTCTAAACGGATCCAATGTTGATTGTGCCTTTTCCCAAGCTCCAGTTTGACAACTAAGCAATACACTATTTGTATCACGAGCCACTAATCCGTTAGGTGAACAAGCCGCACTTTCAACAACAATATCATTCAACTGAACTTTTCCCAATCTAGCAGATCCTGACGTTATTAAATCATTATTTCCTAATTTTAAATCACCAGTCATCGCATTCGTTCCATCCAATTTTAAATATTTTGTATCTAAATTTTCACAGGCAATACTACCGTCAGAATTATATCCATTCATGACTTCATTCGCTGCACACTTTTGAACAAATGCATTACCACCGCCACCAGTGCCATTTCCCATACAAGCAACTATTTTCGTTGCAGTTGGAATAGTACTATCAACAGTTAATACTGCAGTCACAGTAACAGGTTTGTGTGGTCTAACTGATTTTGTTTCATCAAAATCAACGATCCAATCGCCTTTGTAAGTTGATCCGGAACCGTTCGTGATATTTAATTTAATTGATTTAATAACCATCGATGATGAATACACTGATGCTGATTGTCCGACTTGTGCAACAACCACACTTGGCGTGCCTGACATGACACTTGCATAAATTGGCAACGACGGAGTCAACGTTTGCGGAAGCGCACTTGAATTAAAAGTCAGTTGTGTCGGATTATTTAAAATATGATTACAGACTGAACCTTCAGCTAAAACACTAATTAGATTTTTTTGTAGATCAAGGCCGGCTAAAATTTCAGAAACTGATTTTGTTTCTTTTTGTTGGTTTAAAATCATTGAAGAAAACCCAACCATGATAATTGCCATAATTCCTATGGCAATTAATGTTTCGATAATAGTTACACCATTGTTATTGCTGAGTTGCTGAGTTGCTGAGTTGCTGAGTTGCTGAGTTTATTAATTTCTTATCTTTAAACATGTCAACTCCCAGTTAAACTACGCTACACGCTTTAATAGATTACCTTTGTGAGGATCAGATGAAACTTGATCGAAGACTTCCCATAGACCCATTTCTGAAATACGTCGAATTAATTCACCAGTCGGATTTTTTACTTCGGCAAAATAATAGCTGTCTTCTTCAACTAATGTAGCAATCCAAGACATTTCTTTCATGAAGGTTTTTTCGTTTAATAAGTGAATAGCTTTTTCAGCTTGTTCACGGCTCATTTTTTCTTTTTTAACTTGTCGTTGAAATAAGGCCTGCCCGTTGGCATCGCGATCGTTTGACTGATCAGCTTTAATTGATTTTTCTACAGGACGAGCTGAGTCCTTTGAATTGACCCCACTTAGTATTTGATTGGTCCCTGTTAGATTTTTGATGTTCATACCTAGTACTTTTCGGACGAATTTTTGTTTACTTAAATTTTTGGATTGATTTGAGACAAAGATCTGGGGCTATAGCCAATACTTATCACTATTTGACCATTTCGGCACTAACTCCAAAATGGTCTTGACTATTTGGGATTACAGTCCAAAATGGTCAAATGAAGACTTTCCCACGTTTATTAAGTGTTGATATAAAAAAAGACCTTGAAAAGAAACTTGTCTTACTGGCCGGTCCCAGACAATGTGGCAAAACAACTTTTGCAAAAACATTATTTGCTCATTTCGATTATTTAAATTTTGATAACTTTGATGACAAACAAATTATTCTTAAACAAATGTGGAATCGAAAAAAAGATTTTATTATTCTTGATGAAATTCACAAAATGCCCCGTTGGAAATCATTTTTAAAAGGAATCTATGATAATGAAGGCGTTAATCCTAAAATGCTTGTTACAGGCAGTGCTCAATTTGATACTTTTCGAAAATTTGGTGACTCATTGGCAGGTCGACATTTTTACTATCGCTTACACCCCCTTGATATAAAAGAACTTGTTACCTTAGGTTTTAAAGACAGTCCGCAAAATATTCTTGAACGCCTTATAAAAGTAAGTAGTTTTCCAGATCCTTTTTTCAACGGTGAAATTGAGTATTATAGAAAATGGCGACAAACACATCTAGATGTTATTATTAAGCAAGATTTAATTGATCTTGAAGCTGTAAAAGATATTCAATCCGTTTCATTACTTGTGCAAATGTTACGCTCAAAAGTAGGTTCTGCTTTATCAATTAATTCATTAGCAACTGTACTACACAAAGATCCTAAAACAATTCAACGCTGGTTAAACTTGCTCGAAGAACTTTTCGTCATTTTCAAAGTTACACCTTTTTCAAAAAATATTGCAAGGTCTGTCAAAAAAGAACCTAAATATTATTTTTATGACACTGCATTTGTTGAAGGAAGTTATTCTCAAAAAATTGAAAATGTTGTTGCTTGTGCTTTACTTAAAGAGGCTCATTTTCAAACTGATGCAAAAGGCAACCCCTACAAGTTGTATTTTTTAAAAGTTAAGGGTGGGCGCGAAATCGATTTTTTCCTTCACGCTGAAGATGCTGATTCAAAATCTTTCAGTATTGAAGTCAAAGAATCTGATCAAGATCCTTCTGCAAATTTTAAATTATTTAAAGGTGTAGTCAAAAATAATCAACAAATTCAATTAGTAGCCAATATAAAAAAAGATTTAACAACAGCAGCGGGTCTTGAGGTTAGAAACTTGGCAGACTGGCTAACTGAAATAAATCTTAAATAGAATATTGAATGTACTTATTAGACAAAAAGAAAAACCCAGCATGACGTTGGTCGTGCTGGGTAGAGAAAATATTTATTTAAATTGTTTGAGCAGGGCGGAGGTCAAACACACCCCGCCCAAAAATTTAAACAATTTAATTAACCGATTAATTTTAAAGCCATTTGCGGCAATTGATTAGCTTGTGCTAGTACAGAAGTAGTTCCGTTTAAAAGAACACTGTTACGAGCTAATTCTGAAGTCGAAGTTGCAACATCTGTATCACGGATACGAGAATTTGCAGCACTGATACTTTCAGACATTGTACCGATCACATCAACCGCTGATGTTAATCTGTTTTGCATAGCTCCTAAATTTGCACGAGAACCATTTACAGTTAACTGTGCAGAATCTAAAGAAACTAAACCTGCTCTTGCGCCTTCTTTTGTATTGAAATCAAGATCATCGATTCCCAATGCATCTTTTGTAATATTTGTTTCTGCTGCGTTGTAAGAAATCCAGTCAGTACCTTCATTAGCTGTTGTTCCAACATGAATGTCGTAGACTCCACCAGTACCATCTAATAATTTTTTAGAACCGAAAGTTGTTGATTCAGCAACACGTTGAATCTCTGATTTCATAGCATCAACTTCTTTTTGGATAAATCCACGCTCTTGATCTCCAACTGTATCAGAAGAAGCTTGGATACCTAATTCACGAACACGTGTTAGAATGTTAGAAACTTCACCCATACTTTGTTCAGCTGTCTGAATCATTGATATACCGTCATTCGCATTTCGTGAAGCCTGTGCGTATGATCTAATTGTTGATTTTAAGTTTTCACTGATTGCTAAACCGGCAGCATCATCACCTGCTTTAGTAATTCTTGAACCAGTTGATAATTGCGCCATTGATTTTTGCATTTCACGAGTATTTGTATTCATAACTCTTTGTGCATTAATAGCTGCTACGTTTGTTGTAATTCTTAATCCCATGTTCGACCTCTTCTTATATATGTAGGAATCTTCATTCCTGTTTGTACGTTTGGTGACCTGCACTCTGCTATCTGGACTTTCATCAAAATTCTGCGACAGTCACATCATCAGAATTTCTCAGTCTATCTAGTCGAGTCTGAGTCGTTTTGTTGATATACCTTTCGGCGAGTCTGTGTTGAGCTTTAGTCGCGTCCTGCATTTCTGGACCAATGACTAGCCGAAACTAGACTAAGGTTTTGAAAAATAGACCTTCAACAAGTACTTTTCCAAACTAAAGTCTAGGTATTATGTTGGTCTTATCTAGTCCTACACAGACCAACAACGATCAGACTTCAGTCTTCACAGACTAAAGAGTCATCTAGTCTTGAAATAAAAAAAGGCCGCACATTTGTGCAGCCTTTAACTCAACAAAATTTGTTGATATTTGATTGTATAGCTAATTATAAAACTAAATTTATTATTATTTTTTCTTTAAAATAAATGGAGTTGGCTCTGTTCCAAAAGCGTCAATTATTACTGGCACAACTACACCAGATTCAGATCTTACTGATTCTGGAGTCACATCTGTGATATCGATTTCAACACGAACATTTGGCAAGAACGACAAAGGACATGCTAATTCAGCAGTTAATTTGTTTTCAACAACGGTGTATGTGCCTTCGCAACCAGGTTCAGGCATTGCAAAGTCAGGAGTCGATACTGTATAGTTTACAGTTTTATCAGCGCGTAAAAGAATAGTCGACGCGACCGTGCCTGTTTCTACATCAACAGCTGTGTAGCTACCTAATTCGATGTCTTTAGCTAAACCAAACTGGCAAATAAATAATACCGATAAAAAAATCTTTTTCATAGTGCACCTCTTTGTGGCTAGTCATACCAAATCCAAAGGTATTGCCAAACAAAAAAGGCGTTATTAACGAGATCTTAAAATTACTACACGAAAAATGGCCCTAGCGAACAACCGCTAGAGCCTGGGTTTAAGAAGCTATCTATAGGGAGACAACCTCATAAATCTTTTAAATCATTAAGAATTATCCTAGCAATTTCATTGCTGAATAGGGCTGTTGGTTTGCTTGAGTCAATACCGAGATTGCTGCATTTTGTAGCATACTTGATGACGCAAGCTCTGCCGATTCTTTAGCAATATCCGCATCCATCAGACGAGATTTCGCAGATTGTAAGTTTTCATACTTTACATCAAGGACGCTAACCGTAGAATCTAATCGCGACTGAACCGCACCGAAACCAGATCGCATGCGTGATACTTTTTCTAAAGCCTCACTCACATTACCCAACAATTCACGGGCTCCTTCTTTCGAACTGATATCAACACCTGTTAACTCTAATCCATCAAGTGTCGCATCAGCGTTTGAATTAAATGTAATAATATTTTCTTTGGTATTTTCTGATCCCACATGGAAATCAAATACTGGATTCGAACCATCTAATAATAGACGATCACCAAACTTAGTTGTTTTAGAAATACGTTCGATCTCTGCAGATATACTTGAAGCTTCTTGTTGTAAGTAAACACGCTCGTTATCACCGATCGTATCTGATGCAGATTGTACACCTAATTCACGTAAACGTGTGATTAAGTTAGCTTGCTCTGATAAGCCACCTTCTGCGACCTGAATTGTTGATACGGCATTGAAGGCATTTGATCTAGCCTGTGCTGTACCACGAATTTCTGATTTCATTGTTTCACCGATCGCAAGACCTGCCGAATCGACTGATGCACTGGTAATACGATTACCAGTTGCTAAAGCTTGCGAAGCGTTTTGTTGACGCTTCGTCTGCATTGCCATTGCTCTTTGTGCAGAAATCGATGCCATGTTTGTTGTTATTCTTAAACCCATATAGACGTCCCCCTATTTACATAGTTGTTGTTGTTAATTTTTTGCAAAACGCAAAAATTTTAATAAAAACTCATATTTTTTGTTTTGGGAGAGAACCCACGAAGTTTTCATAGTGACTGCTAAAAAACTTCATGAGCCTATTGGAGGATCCGACTTGCCTAGTGACTGCCAAGCTTGTCTTAACTCTTTCGCGTCTCACCAACCGTACAAGAAATATTTCGGACTAAGGTCCAGAGAACTTTAGCCCTTAGTCGAGTTTTTATTTAACGCGGTACGTTAAGTATGTGATTTGATTTATTTTGGGGATTAAATTTTTTTTAGGACTAAGGTCTGGGCGCGCCTCGACTGAGGTCGCGCCTAGCCTTTTCTTCTTTAATTTTGATTATCCAATAAGTCTTAATGCTGAACCGGTTCTTTCATTAGCCTGCTGTAACAATACGGTTTGATATTGTTCTAGGATTTGACCACGACGAAGAGCGGAAACCTCTTGGGCCACATCAGCATCATTAATCTGCGATCTAGCTGCAGATGTATTTTCAATTGATGATCCCAAACTATTTTGCGCTGACTCTAAACGCGATTGAAGGGCGCCAAATTTAGATCTCTCTAAAGAAATTTGCGTCAATGCTGTGTCTAATGAATCCAGTGATTCACGAGCACCCTCTTTATCAAGAACTCCAGATGATTCCAGCTGAAGCGCTGACAGCGTTGTATCTGTCTCTGAATTAAATGACACTCGTGAATTTTTATCACCACGAATACCCACTTGAATATCAACAGCACCACCTGATCCATCTAATAGTTTTTTAGAACCAAACGATGATGTCTTTGCAATACGATCTAGTTCTAACTGTAAATTATTGTATTCATTCTGCATGAACGATCTTTCACGGTCTGAATAAGTATCACTGGCCGACTGAACAGCAAGCTCTCTCATTCTCACAATAATGTTGGATTGTTCACTTAACCCGCCTTCCGCAATCTGCGCAAAGCTTACGCCCTGTTCAGCATTCCGTTTGGCTACTTCCATACCTTTAATTTCAGAATTCATTTGTTCTGAAATAGCCAACCCCGCAACGTCAGCACTGGGGTCTGCTAGGCGCGATCCTGAGGCTAAGTTTTTCGAGGCCCTTTCGGTGTCCTTCTGACTTGAACTCATCGCATTTTGGACATTTAATGATGCGAGGTTCGTGTTTATTCTGAGTGACATACGTACAACCTTCTTTCGTGTTAAGAGCACCAAGAGGTCTTATTCACCATGATTAAGACGTAGGTCTAGCTCGGCAGTCACACACTATATCGACTCAACGCGTTAAAACTTTAATATATAATGGGTTTTATTAAACTCTGGTGAAATAAATGAGAGGGCGAAGCGTGATCTTCTCAAGCTGAAACATAAAAGTCTGAATATATGCTTAGATCACACAATCACAGCGAGAATAGGCTATCTGTAGAATGAAGCTGGGCATTTAAGGGCGGATGAACTGCTATTAATTAGGCTGGTGCTAATTCGGTTTGACCGATTTTGGCTTTGTTTTTTTGTTCTTTAAGAAGACGTGATTTTTGCAGATCCAAATCGACTATTTTTTTAAGATACTCAAACCCATTAAGATGAATTTCAACAGGTTTTTTAATATGTAATTCTTTATTTTCTTGTTCTGAATTATAGAGATCAATACGTTGAATCAAATATAGATTCGATTCAATGATTTCTTTGATAATATACATATTACCTTTGTCATATTTTAGCAGATTAAGCCACTTATCAAAATGTGGATCAAACTTAGGGGCCTCGTTAACAACCTTTGCCTGAGCTTCTTCTGCTATTGCATCAGTTTTGTTTTTATATTGTGGCCGCTTAAATTCATCAGCGCTTTCTACAGATAAACGCATTAAATCGTCTCGTCTTTCATTCATGTGCTTAACCATTGTCAGATACACAGTCGGAGATTTTTTCATTTCATAATCATCAACTTGTTCCGCGATACTGACTAGTATATCGATCAGGTCTTCGTAATCACTTGGGCGACTTAAGTTATAAGTCACAAGCATTTCTAACTTTGAAACTACACGGGTTAAGAATTCTTTATCATTTTTATACTGATCCATCATTCGCGAACCTTTTCGCTTTAATTTGGTCTTCAACAGCATTCTAAGAACGGCGATTCGAGCTTCCATTTTATGGATATTTTCTTTTTGTCTTCGGTAATACCACAAAACATAAAAATACTTCGACACCCATAAAAACATAATGAGTGATAACAAGATCGAAAAATATTGAGAGATAACATTAATTTGCATGACAACTCGTTTTCGGATCTAACTAGGCAAAAGTTGAGGTTTTTTTTAAAACTGCAAAAGCTCGTTTTGAATAAACTATTGAATCACTGGAAATTGATGCTGTTGTCTTATTCTGAGACTAATCGAATGATCAAAACTATAATGTTCGTAATTTAAAAAACCGCCGCCACCCAAACCTAAACGTGCAAACGGATTTATTTTTTTAGATGTATTTTGAAAACCTGTAAAAAAATCAAACCGACCTACGCCTTTAATACTGCCACCAGAATCACGCACTATCAGATAACCATCATGCACTAATCCATTTGGTAGAGCTATGCCGACTAATTCTGGCATATAAATCACGTCACCTAATCTGTAGATTGATAAATCAGCGGCCACTGATCTATAAGGATCTAAACACATTATTTTATAACTCACAAAACTGTCTGTTGAATCACCTAAACCATACGGGCAGACCGATGTATTCACAGTTTTAAAATAAAATTCGTTGTTGTATTTTTTGTGATAATTGATCAAAACTTTGTTCTGGGCAACTTGTACAATACATGAACCTTGCATCTTGCAGCCGTTTACGGCTTTTTCGCAAAGACTGTATGATTTAGTATGATTCTTAGAATCTGAAATATTAATATTTTTTTTATCAGCACACGAACCTGAGTCAAGATCACTGTAATCTGGCGTATAATAAATTGTAGCTGTGACTAACCGAGTTTTCTCTTCAACTGTTAAAATTCTTTTGGCTGGGCCACGGCCGTTGTTCACAGAATCGTCTGATCCCGCACAACCCGTCAGTAAGAAAATAAAAGCTAGTCCTAAAGTAAATTTCATTTTGATCTTATATCACATTGAAAGCGATTTAGATATACAAATCGCCTCTCACTTCAACGGTCACAGGCTTTAAAAAAGCCACATCCTGTGGTTGGTGCGAAGCAATCAAAGTTGTCAGTTTATGTTCTGCCAAATAATCCATTATTATTTTCTGTGCAGCCAGCTTGTTAGCCTGGTCTAAAGCTGAAAAAGGCTCATCTAGTATCAATACACGTGGTTTAGATAGAATAGCTCTTAATAGTGCTACCCTTTGTTTTTCACCACCCGACAGCTTCAGCGCAGTTGTTTGAAGGCAAGACTGCAGATCCAATTTTTCTATAAAACTTTGTAATTTTTGACGGCTTTCAGAAGACCAATTATTTCTGGCTTTCATGACTATTTCTATATTTTCAAACGCTGTCAGATTGTTAAATAAATCGTGGCTTTGAAAAACCACTCCTAATTGCCTGTCTTCGACTGATAATTTCGCTAAATCAGTACTACCATCAAGCCACTGCCAGTCTTTTAATTCAATTATTCCACATAAAATATTAAAAAATGTTGTTTTACCTGAGCCCGACACGCCGTTTATATAATAAACTTGCCCTGTTTGATATTCAAAATAAGGGATTGCATAATGAATATTATCTTCTCGGTAATTTATGTTTTTTAAATAAGACATATATTTTCTCCGATGCAATAAAAATTAAAATCCAAAACAAAATCACGAGTGCACTTAAGGCATAAGCATAGTCAATACGATAACTTGATAAAAACTCATACATTATAACTCCAGTTGTTTTGATTGGGCTTCCGGAAACTTCAAAAACACTGAATTCAAAAAAACAAATTAGAAATGAAAAGCTTAAAAAACTGACTATATTTTTTTTCAATGCGTGAAGCATAATGTTTAACACATAGGATGGAAAGCTAATTTTATAAATTCTAGCTGTGTTCATTGATCTCTGTAGGTTAAATAAATCATTTGAGAAGAAATTTAAGACCAAAGATACAAAATAACTGACCAAAAACAAATAACCGACTTTGCTTGTTTCAATCCAAATATTTTGTGTAGAAGTAAAATATAAAAATATGAAAAAACCAGTTAAACCAACTGATGGGCTAGCAAAGGTCGTTAGCCACTGCACATTTTTCTTTTTGTAAATCAAATACGCATATATTGAAAACAAGACAGAAAATCCAACAACAATAAAAAAATAAAAAATCACTGTATTTGCTAAAATCTGCAAATAATCAGCATTTAGAAAAGTAGCCATTCTTGATAGTGTTTTTACATCCAGAATATGAAAAATAAAGGTTCCAAAATAGGCTATTAAATAAAAAATAATCATAGCTGCTCCTAAATTTGAAGCAATTTTTTTCTGATTAAATGTTTCTACGCGGTAGTTTTGATTATAAGCTTTTAAAAAATGACTCAGGCTATACAGCATTAAAATCTGGATTAATGCTGTGACAACCACCGTTGACCAATCTTGCTGGATATAAATTTTTTCATAAATAAAGACTTCAAGGTTTCCCCCGGTTTTTCCACCTAACATGAAGGGAATCGTAAAACTTGAAAAGCAGCCTAAAAAAACAATCAATCCAACAAATAAAATTTGTCGTTTCATATTTGGCAAAATAATTTCAGTTATAATAACAAACTTTTTAATTGAATAAATTTCTGACGTTTTAATATACGAACTTAAGTTCTGATGAATCGCTAAGTAGAAACTACAAGCCGCAAAACCTAGATAGACTAAATTAAATACTAAAATGACACCGCCATGCCCAAAAGGAAAAGGAGACATCATCTGCAATACGATCATAACAGAAATCAATGACGGAATCAGTACAGGGGCAAAACAAAGTTTTATCAAATAAGTTGTCCACTTTTGATTGAATCGAAATAAACCTAAAGCCATAATGAAACCGAAAATAACTACTGTAATGGCTGATGCTGAACTTTGCAAAACAGAATTCAAAAAATATTTTTGGATTCCATCAAAGTCTAAAATTTTGATATTGAAAAATGAATAGCTTACAAAAAGAATTGGAATTATGAAAAATAAGCCTATTAAAATTTGTAATGATGTAGCAAATTTAGTTTGCACTATTTCTAAGCTCAGTCCAAGTGTCTATTTGTTTCTGCAAATTTTCTTTAGACTGAACAGTATGTGGTAATATTTTGAAAATTTTCACGTGATCAAATGGCGTGCCTTCTTGCGCTGATCGATCAATAGGAAACATATAGTTTTTTTCCATGATAATTTTTTGAGCTTCATAGGATTGTAAAAACTTAACAAATTGTTTAGCACCTTCGCAATTCTTACAAACTGCAGGTACTCCGGCGAATTCAACTTGTAGTGGATGTTTATTGTCGAATTCAACAGCTGTGAATTGATCATTTTTTTCTTCAATCAACTGATATAACGGCGAAGTCGCATAAGATAAAACTATATCAACTTGCTGAGTTTTAAATAATCCATAAGAGGCTGACCAACTTGGTGAAAAACTATGGGCTTGGTTCATCAGCTTTTTTAAAAATTGTTCGGCCTCGTCTGGCGAACTATACTGCGAATAAATCCAGTTAATAAAAATTAAACCAGGTGAACTGGTTCTTGGATCTTGCAAAGCAATTCTATTTTTTAATTCAGGTTTTAGTAAATCATTTAAATTTTTAATAGATACAGAAAAGTCTTTTCGAACAATAAATGCCAACGGCGCCCAATCGTAGGCTGAAAATTGTTTTAAGGTAGTGATATGACTTAAATAATCTGGAATATTTTCTATTTCTGTTGGATAAGTGCTTTCCCATTTAATTTTATCGACAATTTTAATTAAATCATATTGATCAAGACTTAACACCACATCAGCAATGGCTTTATCGCCATCAAAAGAAATTTTTTGCAAAAGTAAAGTTGGATCTGTCATTTCTAAATAAGTGATTTTCAAACCTGTTTGCTTTTCAAATAGTTCTTTTAACTTAGGCCCTGGCCCCCAAGAACCAACGAACGAGTTGCTGCCATAAACTTTAAGGCTGGCGCGATCTTTTAAAATTTGACCATCGTCTTTATAAAAATAAAACACAGTTAGAAATAAAAATATAGCTGATGTAAAACCTAAAAAATGTTTCATGTTACCACCAGATGCCGCGGTAACGTTTGTAAAAATAATAATCTAAACCAAGACAACGGCCAGCGCCAACCCACGCCATTAAAATATGTGCCGCAATCATCAATTTAAAAAAGTACTCTTGCGAAAGACCAGATACAGCCAAATAATTTAAACAAAGAAAAAAACCTAAAATCGATGCGGGACGAACAACGTAACCAACTAAATATGAAATTCCAATAATGGCTTGAATGCCCACCAATAAAAAAGCATAAAAAGTCCAGTGACTCATTAGATGTTCTGTTAAAAAAAGTCGATACCAAAACGGCATTTGAGTCTTATTTAAAGCTTCAACCAATAGATCACTGACAACTGAATTACCTATTATATGAATTTTCCAATCATGAATAGATTGCTGAAGATAAAAATATCCTAAGAATATTCTTAAAAAAGAAATGGGTAATAAGTGCCCAACATATTTTAAACTTTCAAAATAAGCTTGTAACATAGGTTTATGTTAATCAAAGTCCACGGCGCGGACAACTGCTAGATAAAAAACAGGTCGTGCATTGTGGCGATCGCGCTTTACAAGCAGCTCGACCATGAGCAATTAAATAGTGCGACAACATAATCCATTCATCAGATTTAAACATTTTATTCAATTTTTCTTCAATTTTAACAGCATTATCGGTTTTTACCCACCCAAAGCGCTGACACAGTCTGGTGACATGAGTATCGACAACAACTCCGCTAGAAATGTTGTAAGCATTACCCAAAACCACATTAGCAGTCTTGCGACCAACACCAGGCAATTCAATTAGATGTTCTAAAACTGCCGGCACCGTGTTGTTATATTTTTCGACTAAAATTTCACAGCATTTTTTAATATTTTTGGCTTTATTTTTATAGAAGCCTGTTGATCTTACAGCGGTCTCAATGTTTTCGACTTTTTCACGCGCTAAATCTGAAGGACTTTTGTAGTTCTTAAATAAATCCTTAGTCACAATATTAACCCGCTCGTCAGTGCACTGGGCTGATAATATAGTCGCGACTAATAACTGAAATGGATTTTCATAATTTAAAGCGCAGTGGGCATTTGGGTAGTTTTTCTTAAGACTTTTTAAAACGATTTCAGGACTAACCTTTTTCACCAAAATCACCTATGGCTTCAACAGGACAGCCTTCCATTGCCTCTTTACAAAGGGCTTGTTCTTCAGGTGAATCAGGTTGCTTAGATATGAAAGCATGACCATCGTCCTCATGCATTGCGAAATTTTTAGGAGCAGTAAGGACGCAAGCGTCACAAGCGATACATGACTGATCAACAAACATTTTGCCAGGCTTATTTTCTTTCCATTTTTGACCTAGATCAGCCATAAAACCCCCAAGAAGCTTACAAACACAATGCGTGCTGCTTTAGACTTTAACAAGTGCCCAATGTAAAAAAGATCTGGCCTTAAGTCAATTTCATAGAACTGGTCATCACGAAATGAGGATTAAACGCTATAATATTTGTATGATTTACGCTTCAAAACAAAGGGGTATACTATGTTAAAACCAAGATCTCCAGAAAAACATGAATTTGAACATGTTCTAAGTTTTCTTAATCAGCAATTACGTGCTGATTCAACTTGGCCAATCAATCTGGAATACCCTACAGCTGTGACTCCACAAAACATTCATAACATGAGCATCATTGAATCAAATGATAAAATTGTATCGCATGCTTTAATCAAACCTTTAATAACAAAGACACCGTCAGCGATATATAAAATCGGTGCTATTGGGTCTGTGGTGACTGACCCCTCATTCCGACAACAGGGTCTAAGCACACTTAATATGCAAAACTGTCTAAACAAAGCTACTGAACAAAACTGTGATCTCGTGGTGCTTTGGTCTGACAATCAAGAATTTTATAGAAAATTTGGTTTTGAGTTGGCTGGTATCGAATACACTTACGTTTTCGATCAACCTTTTAGACAACAAAATGTAAATTTAAAATTTATTAAAGGCACAGCGATTGATCCAAACGCTATCCTTAAATTGTATTCTCAGCACACTGTGAACACAGTCAGAACTGTTGAAGAAATTCAGCAGTTTTTAAAAATTCCAAACTCACAAGTTTTCACAGCATGGAGCGAATCAAATCAATTATTAGCTTATGCTGTTGAAGGTAAAGGAGCTGATCTACAAAGTTTTATTCACGAATGGGGTGGACAAGTGCCTGCACTGACTGATTTATTTAGTCATATTGTAAAAACAGAACAAAAAAACTATCATATTATGGTTCCAACTCATTCAGTAAATATGCGAAATGCATTAAACAAATTAGAACTTTTTTGTCATCAAGGTTTTATGGGTATGGTTCGTATTCATAATTTTGATGCTGTCGCCTTAAAAGTCAAACGGGCATTCAGAGCTGAAGGCTATGATCAGTTTGTGTTAGAGAAAACTAATGGCCAAGTCGTTTTCGGATACGGCACTGATCTGTACACTTTAGATCATGAAACGGATCTGGTTAAAATACTTTTTGGACCAGCCCATGTTGATGACATGACATTTATCAAAGCTGAAACACGACAAATATTAAAACAAATTTTACCTTTACCACTATGGATTTGGGGCTGGGATTCTATATGAAATTATTAATTATAATCACCGCATTGTTTGTTATTACGACGCAGACTTCATGCATCGAAAAACAAAACTTGGAAGAATCAAGTCTTGGACCTGCTGCTGATGCGAATCAAGTTGAAGAAGCTATGGCTGATGGTGTTGGCAGTCTTGATTTTTATGATGTTAAAGTCAACGAAGCTAGCTCTTTAACGTATACAATCACTTACGAAGAATCACAGACTATAAAATTTCTTAATCAAACACTCTATGTAGATTCTATTTCTGATGCTACTGACAAGCTGACTATAAATTTAAATTTTTCGCATGAGTATTTACAAAATTCAAACAGTTCATTTTCAGATGTACGATACCCGATGGTTATTGAAAAAAACCAGACTTTAAAAAGCTTGGCTTCAAAGGATCAAATTGTACATCAACTGCAAGAACAAGATAAGCCTAAGTCACCGCTATTTTTATATCAATTCTACGCAAACTTAGCTATTTTTGCTTGTCGTGAAGACAAAGTCACTTGTCATAATTTCAAATTCAAAGATTTTGAGTCTAAGCTAGATTCCCAATTGGCTCATCCCAGTATTTGCGCGAACGCCCAGAATTGTATTATCCCGATACGTGAAATTACATTTGATTTAATAGATCGCAAGATTATGGAAGATAATGGTAAACCCAAGAGAACTTTCTTCACTTTAATAGTTTCATCTAAATTGCCATTTTTTTCAAAAGTTTTAAGTTATTGTGAACGTGGTCTTGAAGAAATGACTGGAAGAAAAGTTTTGACTGAACACTGCCTAAATGTAAATAACTTTTCTGCAGGTGCTGCTACAGCGAATCAGACTACAAACTAAAAAAACTTGTCGAACTGCCCGGCCGAAGCTAACATAATAGTATGAAAAAACATATTGCACTTATTTTTGGTGGGCAATCTTCTGAGCATGAAGTTTCTATTAATTCTGCAAAAAATATCTTTAAAGCTTTGGATAAAAGCCTTTTTACAGTTTCATTATTAGGAATCTCTAAAGAAGGGTCATGGTATTTGTTTTCAGAAACAGAAATCGAAAATTTAAAATCAATTCGTGATGCAGATACCAACCAAGAAAAACACGCTGCCCTTGTTGCAAAAAAATCTAAGCCTTATATTTTACAATTACAGAATGCGCAGT
>JAYUQO010000034.1:0-5694 GCA_043756765.1 Bdellovibrio sp.
ATATTACCCACAGATTAGACACTTTAACTGAAGGTCTTATTGTCTACGGAAAAAATTCGTATTTTGTGAATTCTTTTAATAAACAGTTGCAAGAAAAAATGATCACTAAAAAATATATTGCTTTAGTTGAATCCACATTAGATTTACCAACGCATCTTATTCATTATATGGAGCCATCACCGCGCGCGCCTAAAAAAGTTTCTGATGTGTTTCATGAAAAATGGGACTTGTGTGAATTAAAAATTGAACAGCAAAAAAAAATTTCTAATCACAGTTGGGTTAAAATTAACCTGCTGACAGGTCGAACACATCAAATCAGATCTCAAATGAGTTTTATTGAAGCTGCAATTTTGGGCGATGAAATGTATGGCAGTCAAATGACATGGTCGGATAATAAGCTGGATAATAAAATAGCTTTACGTGCTCAATTTATAGAATTCAATTGGTTAGACAGAATACATCAATTTGAATTGTCTGACGAATTTTAAAACATGCTTAAACTATGTATTATTAGCGTTCTGTTAATGTTTAGCTAACGCCTCGCAGAAGCTAATTCCAAGCTATACAACAAAAAAACACTCCTTTAACGTAACTTACATGTAGAGGGGTTTACATGACACTTAAAAACATTCTGAAAAAAAGCACACTATTAATATCACTCATCCTAATAACAGTTTCTTGTTCAGGAACACCTTCTGCAACTGGGGATCAACCGAAAAAAAAACCAACTCCTACGCCAAAAGAAACTTCGACAGCTATTCCTGTTAAAGAAAAAGGCGAAATTTCGCTAATGACTTTTAATGTGGAAAATATGTTTGATAATACACACGATGAAGGCACTGAAGATTACACTAATTTACCTTTAAGTGAAAAAAACAAACCCGAAGTGCAAAATTACTGTGCTAGCATTACTTCGGAGTACTACAAAAAAGAATGTTATGAAAAAGACTGGACTGATGAAAATGTCGAATTTAAATTATCACAAATAGAAAAAACAATTCGTTTCACCGAAAAAGGTCTTGGCCCTGATATTATATTCATGGCTGAAGTTGAAAACATAAATATATTAAATCGTCTTGCGAACAAAAACTTAAAAGGTTTAGGTTATAAATCGAGAGTTCTTATCGAAGGCCCTGACACACGCGGTATTGATCCGGCTATTTTATCTAAATTTCCAATTAAGGGTCGTCCTGTTTTACACATTATCCCTTACCAAGACAGCGATCCAGAAAAATTAAAAGGCGCTTTAAAATCACGCGGCATTATCGAAGCCACATTTATTCTGCCCAACAGAAAAGAATTAACTGTGATGGCAGTTCATTTTCCGTCTCAGGCGAATCCGTCTGACTGGCGTAGACAAGCGGTTACTTTTCTAAAAGAAAAAATGAATGAATACCAAAATCAAGGCCGTGCGGTTGTTGCTGGTGGTGATTTCAATATCATTCGCACAGAGGAAAGTGAGCGCGGTTATTTTTCAGAAATATTATCAACTGTTGGTCAAATCTCACATTTTGTGGGATGCAAATCTTGCCCAGGGACGCATTTTTACCGCGGGGACTGGTCTTTTCTGGATGTAGTCGTTCTAGGAAATCAAATCCAAAATGCAGGTTTAAAACTTGTAGTTGATTCGATTCAGACAGTTAAAGCCCCACATCATGTAGATGAAAATGGAATTCCGATTCGCTTTGATGAAGTTACAAAAACTGGCGTATCTGATCATTTACCACTTTATCTTAGATTAAAAATTAAGTAGATCATTTTTAATTTTTACAAAAGCAGATGACCAGTCTTGAAATTTTTCCTGCCGATATATTTTAACGGATTTATACCATGCTGAATCTTCAGATGGATAAGACCACATATAATACGGAAGTATTGGTACGATAATCCATGTTTTTTTACCTAATGCTGCACTAGCATGCGCCACACTGGTGCATGACGTGATCACAAGATCTAACTGGTCAATGACTGCTAAAGTGTCTTCCCAGTTTTCTATCGGTAAATTTGTTTCTTCTTTTTGTAAATTAATCCATGCATCTTTTGTAACTGATTCAACCACATCGATTAAATCTTGTGGATTAAATTTTCTAAACTGCTCGTGTTCAAATTTTGGATTACCATAAAAGCGTAAGCCAATTTTTATTTTATTTTTTGAATAATTCTTTTTAAAATACTCAGCCCACTTTTTTTTGTATTCTGGATCAACTGTTAGGTAGGACTCGCCAGTCAAATCTTTATATTCATATTCTAAAATACGAGCCGCGCTCATGGCTGGCACCCAGTAGTCATGATAAATTTCAGGCGTGCGGCGGTGACCAACAACTGCAGCTATGCCATCAAGGCGTGAAAATACACTGGCTAAACCAGGATCACAAGTTAGTGTCACCTTAGCCCCGCGATCAACAAAATCTTTGACGAATCTAGCGTTAATGATTTCATCACCAAGCCCACCTTCAGAACACATTAATAAATATTTACCTTTAAGATCTTCATTGCGATAAATGGGTTTTGTAGTTGGTAGTGGTGGATCGCCGAAAACTTTTTCCCAGCGACCTGCATCTAAAAGTTTTAATCCTTCAAAAAGATTTCCTTTGCGCATTTCATACCATGCGCGATTAAAAGCCGCTTTATTACAAGTTGGTGATAATCTTTTTAATTCATCTGCTAGTTGTTGGCCTTTTTCAAAATCACCGCGAATGCCAGAAATGAGTTGTTGGTCGATTAGGGGCAAGTGAGAAATATCCATGTTGGGGTCAAAAAATTGAGTCGCGGATTTAGACATGTTCTGATTCTAGTAGTGATTTTTAGAGTGTCAAATGGTAACTATTTAAGGGCAGTATTTTGATTCCATTGGCCCTAGAGTAATCAAAAACAGAGTGTTCCCAGTTTTATATTTAGTTGAACTGATTGAAGTCCAGCTAATAGCATCAGCACTGCGGTAAATTTTTTGACCCGCATTTTCACCTGTGATCGCTACAAACATTTTAGTTTGTGAATTATAAGCCATGACTCCACCCCAATACGATGGGGCATCTACACCATCAATTTTCACTTTTGTTTTTATCCAATTTAATCCATTTTTACTTTTCCAAGTCATCCCACCGGCCCAGACAATAAAATCTGTTCCATCAAAAACGATTTTGTCAGACCATACTCCACCAATGTCACCGTATTTAAAGTCTTGCCATGTTTTTCCGTTATCAATAGATCTAGACATATTGCCTTCACCTCTTGAATGATCGAACGCAAGTGATATTATAACCCCGTTGCCTTCTGCAAATGGAGAACCACTTGTTACACCCAATAAACTTTGCGTATTTAAAGTCCAAGATTTTCCTTGATCATAACTAATAGCTAAAGTTTGATTTCTAGCAGGTGCAAATAATTTATCATTAACACGCGAAATTGACGGATGATCTAGTTGATCAGGAATATTTCCAATACTTGCGTCATTGATTCTTGTTAAAGTTGTTCCGAAATCAGTTGAGGTATAAAATCCACCGCCTTCAACTGATCGAAAAAAAATATCTTTTCCGGCAGCGATACCTCCGCCCCAATTATTTGATTGGATGACAGTCCAATTTACGCCATCGCGTGATCTACGCAGAGTTCCGTTATATCCCCAACCGTAAAGAGCATAAAAATAACCGTGTGCAGAATCAACAGCACGACCTGATGTTGTTGAGTGATCATCAGGTACCGCGTTGGAATCTGTGCGGTTGTTAATCCAAGTTTGACCATCGTCACAAGACATCATCGATCGTCCTGCATGTCCTGCTGTTAAGTAAACTAATTTCGTACCAGCTGGGACTTGAACTTGTGGCGGTTGTGCAGGTGCAGGTGCGGGCGGCTGCGAAACGATAGGTGCAGCAGATACTGGCAAGCTTGTAGGAATCGAAGTCCCATCCCCAATAGATGAACTCGAATTTTCTGCTGGTAAACCAATAGCTGATTGAAATTTTCCATTTGAGCAATTTTGAAACGCGAACGCATTTACAAACATTAATGCAACTGTAATTGCGATATGTATTTTTTTATTTTTGTGATTAAAAGAAAATAAGTTCATGTAGAAATTCCCCTACTTATAGTCTAATGAAGATTTATTTTTTAATTTATATTTATTCGTGAAATATCATTTTAAGACGTCGAAAAGATCAACGTCTTTTAGGATTCGTCGATGTTTTTGACGAATTATTTGGTGAATTTTTGCTATCTGTACAAACTGTAGTTGACTACGGTTTAATCTCGTATAAACTGTAGCTATGAGAAATATAATCAGATATTTAGACACTATGGTCAAAGATGATTTAAACCACAAAATGGTCTTCATAGGCGGCCCAAGACAAGTCGGTAAAACGACCTATTCCCTGTCCTTAATTAATCCCTCAGTCGTTAAAAATCCAGCCTATTTGAATTGGGATGATAACGAATCGAAGCAAACGATCAAGGCGGGGCAGTTACCGCAAAATCAAAAACTGATTATTCTTGATGAAATTCATAAGTATTCAAAATGGCGAAACTTAGTCAAAGGTCTTTACGATAAACAAAAAGATATTCACCAATTTATCATCACGGGATCTGCCAGACTTGATTATTACCGCAAAGGTGGTGATTCGTTATTAGGGAGATATCACTACTATAGACTGCATCCTTATTCATTAACCGAAATATCAGCAAAAAATAAAAATGATCTAGAACATTTACTGCGTTTTGGGGGGTTCCCTGAGCCCTTTCATAGATCAAGTGATGTTTTTAAAAAAAGATGGCAAACTGAACGTAATAAAAAAATAATTTATGAAGACATTCGTGATCTAGAAAATGTTCGAGAAATTAGTCTGATGGATGACTTGCTTGATAAAATTCCAGCGACTGTTGGTTCATTATTATCTTATCAAAATATAGCAAATGATTTAGAAGTTAATATTAAATCAATTCAAAAGTGGATTGAAATTTTTGATCATCTTTATCTGACTTTTAGAGTTAAACCGTTTATATCTGGAAAGCTTCGATTAATTAAAAAAGCTCATCGAATTTATTTTTGGGACTGGAGTTTTCTAAATAATGAAGGCGCACGTTTCGAAAACTTCGTTGCTTCACATTTACTAAAGTATTGTCACTTTATTGAAGATACTGAAGGTGAAAAAATGGAGTTAACCTATTTACGTGATACTGACGATCATGAAATTGATTTTGTGGTTTTAAAAAATAAAAAACCACTGTTTGCTGTTGAATGTAAAGTTGGTGAAAGATCCGTATCAAAAAGTATTTATTACTACAAACAACGGCTGCAAATCCCCTACTTTTACCAAGTCCATCTGGGAACGAAACACTATTCACCGGAAAAAAATATTGAAGTCTTACCATTTCTTGAATTTTGTAAAAAACTTAACTTGCCATAGTTGTTTGAAAATAAGTTCATTTAGAAATTTCCCTACTAAGTGATTTATTTAATGGCCATGGTATGTCGACCAGCAGATATTTTTGACCAATCTTTAAAAACACCAATTTGCACCGGTGAAGATTTAGTCACTACAGTGCCATCACCAAGTTCACCACTTGTATTTAGTCCCCATGCCCAAATTGTACCATCGATTTTTATAGCTACTGAATGTGAACGGCCCGCTGCAATTTTTGACCAATCTGTAGATGCACCGACTTGTGTTGGTACAGATCTTGTTATCAAATCATTTAGAC
>JAYUQO010000035.1:0-16538 GCA_043756765.1 Bdellovibrio sp.
AATGAAATATTCATCTAAAAACTGATTCCACGTTGGTTGGATCTGAGTTCTAAAAGCTTTATCCAACTTAATAACGAGTGAATTAAAAACTCTTTGTGCCTCAACTTTAGATTTAATACCAATACGTTTTAAGTTTTTTGGAATTTTTGTCGTTGGGTGTCGCTTACTATGATAAGCGACCCACGTCTTTGTTTTGCTATCTAAACTAATACCCATGAAAGCCTCCCTTTTTTGTTATGAGAAGCAACTTCAATAGTTCAGATTTTAAATATCTATTTCGCCTTTGAAATTTATAATATGGAACTTTTCCATTACTTGATAAATTTAAAAGTGATGCCTTGGAAATTTGCAAAAAATTTGCAGCATCTTCTGTTGTCATCCATTCTTTAGTTGTCAAAGAACCATAGCTACAATGCTTTAAAGACGACTTTATACCGTCACATGTAATTGAAGCTGTAACATGTAACGGTAGGTTAATGTCTACTTTATTATTATCTTCTATGTTGTTTTCTTTTCGTAAATAATTAAAATCAACTGTTACATGTGACATCAGAAGTCCTCGGCAGATTGCGAATTGTAACCCACGCGTCCAAATTCAGGAATTTCTTCAAAATAATAGTCAGATTCTTGAAAGTCGATTGGAGGTTCACAATTTATTGTTGCACAAAAGCTGTCGAGACATTGTTTCGGAGTTACATCATAAGTTCGGAAGTGCGAACCTGATTGCCCTCGATGCTGTTTAGACTTTGCTATTGTTAAACAGGGAAGTAGTTTTTTAGTTTCTTTCCAAAACTGATTTGGAGTGTTGAAGTCAGGTTTTTTGGAAAATTGCAAATATTTTTCATATGTTAAAGGTCTATCCAAACCTTTATGTACATCAAATAAAATAAGTGGTGCATCATATAGCAAGTGTTCCCAAAATTCACCCACATCCCCAAAAGCACGAAGCCAAAAATCAATTGATGTATTCTTCTGATCCGGAATTAGGTTAGGATCAAAATTATCTATGTTAAATTTTAATAGATAGTCATAAAAGTAATTGGCAAGATTTCCTGAATTTAATGCATCTATAATTGGCGCAAAATATGCTTTATTATTAGCAAACTTATTTGAACTTTGAATAACAAAAAAGCGACGGTTTCCTTTTGCAATCTTAATAGCCCCCATTTCATTTGTTGCGATCACATAACGACTAAAATTTTCTACTTGTAATACAGGACCTTGCTTAAATTCGACATTAAAATCATTTCCACCTACCAGCGATTTTAATTTACTCAAAATACTATCAGCACTATTTTTTGAAACCTCATCAACCAAAGTAAGCAGTCGATTTGCAAGATGACTATTAAACTTAGCACCAAGCTCACCAGCATCGCGAATTTTTAAGTGTTTTTGCCCCAAAATTTTTTTCATAACTTGGTCAAACAAAAGACCTTTACCAGTGCCTTCTTTTTCTGAGTACAATATGGGAACAACAAAGACATGCTGTTCAGGTTTTTGAATCATATGTGCGCAAAACGAAATTAGATACTTGTAATGTTCTGAGTTTTCGTTGCATACAGAATCCTCTATCATTTTTAGAAATTGACTACAATCACCTGGCATCGGTTTTAATAAAATTTCATTCCATAAATTTAATTCATTAGGATTTGATATTGGTGAAAAACTAATCCTTTCTTTAGTGTTTTTGTTACGACTTTGGGACCAAATTGAATCCGCATCTTTATACTTTACCACACCTTTCCTGTCAGTTGTTTTAAGTTTATAGGAATACAAATCAGCTTTAAGCTTTCGTTCATTCATGCAAAGAATATCCTTGTAACTGTCTTTAGAGCTAACAACTACTTTTGCAAAACTAGCTGCTTGTGTATGGGTCAAATAATGATAACCTAGATTATTAACTGATTTGACTAGATCTGCTTGATTCTCAAATACTACATACTGGTTTTCAATTTTTGAATTTATTAAGATGTCTTCAATATTTTTAGTATCATTTTTATCACTAAAGTGAAGTCTGTCTTTTTCTAAGTAAAAACTTGAAAGATCAGCTTTTTTTTCTTTAAGAATATAAACAATCGTACCAACTCCAATATTTTCATTTTTATCGGTTGAAAAGCCCACCCATTTTTCATTCGCTAATGCATAGTCGCCGTCTTTATAAGATTTATTATTAGTTGCTTGTAGAAAAAGGTTCATGCCTTCGTCATTAGGCATTGCAACTTTTAAAGCCATTCCAACTTTGATCCATTGATCGTAATCAAGATTACATTTTTGAATTTCAGTAACCAATGCATGCAGTTCTGGCGCTGTTACCACTGCATCTTTGTTTGATGTCTGTTCTAATGCACTTGGCTTTTCTATATATGTTGCTAGCCAATCGGGATAGTCCATTACACTTTCAATGTTAACTTCTGAATTCCAGCGATATTGTTTTCCACTTTGATAGTGAAAGCTTGGCTCTACTACTATAATATGATTATGCCTGATATCTATTCCATCACTAATTTTACCTTTGTATTTCATGCCAGCTTTTGCTCTAAAAACTAGATGTCCACCTCCAGACCCAGTAGTTGCCCTAAGCGTTTTAACGTCGCCATGTTTTAAAATAATCGCTTGCCATTTTTGAAGGCCGTCATTTTTAACATCGATATCAATTGCAACCAGCCCGCTAGGCGCCAGGCAAAGACCAAGACTGTCACCAAAATGTTTATTTTGAAATAATTTAACATTTAAATCGTAATCAGCTGTGCATGTTTTTAAAAATCCCCTCGTTGCTGGTCTTTTCGTTAGAGCAGCAACAGGCGTTATTCTAAATCCAGCCTGGCTGTAGGCATTTAAGTTTTTTTCTAGTTCAATTTGTTTGTAAATCATTTTGAAGCTCCTTTCTAGCTTTGTCATAAGCAGGGATGATGACTTTTTCCATTATTAAAGCTCGAGCTTCAGAATTAATAAACCTCAACACCCCAATACTAAATTCACCATCGGAATGATCCAATATGGGGTTTTGAAGCACTAAAGCAAAGCCATCATTGTTTCCACGCATAGCTAATGGAATACGTGTGATTCTAAAAATCATACCGATATCAAAACTGACGAATCCAACTATCGGTATGCCGTTAATTGTTTGAGTATGTTCATTTAGTTCAATTTGAATATTATTCACGTGTGTGTACATTCGGGTGCTCCTCTGTAAGTTTTTTAATTGCATTTCGTAGTTTAGAGATTTCCTGTGTTGTTGGTTTTGCATAGCCCAGCTCGATTAAACTGATCTTAAATCTGCCCACCCCTGAAACCTTTGCTAACAAATGCTGCGATACTTTTATACTATTTCGTTCTTTTTTAATGTTCATTTTACTCCTTTAAGAAGGAGTTTGCTGCTGTTGCTGTTTTAATGTAATTTACGCTAAAGCGGATATATTTATCCACTTTAGGTGGTATTGTGGAACTGATAAAATGCTTAATGAGTGTAGAAAAAGAGATTCAAGATAGCTTTAAAATTAAAAGCTTAGGACTAAAAACTGCAAAAGTAGAGAAACACCTTGAGTTCTTAAAAAAACTAACAAAAATTCTTGAATTTAACAATGTGGAAATTGAAAAATTTAACGCACAGTTTGCCAGGATGATTTTTTCTACTCATGCTTATTTAAACTTTAAAGACTCTCATCGTGACCAACTACGAAGTTTTGAACGTCAGGTTAGAACTTTGATTTTGAAATCAAACATGATTAAGAATTCAGACAATTTGCCTGATGGTTGGCATCGACTCGGTTTGAGTAATCATATTGATATAGTAATCGATAATCTTTACCCGATAGAGAATTTTTTTGCCTGTGAAAGAAAGCGTAGGAGAAACTATCAAGGCATGAAAGTGGCTGCCGTAAAAAAAATGCGTATAATTGGAGAATTATATAACTTTTATATTAAATTTATTAATTTTAAAGTCGATAAAAAAATGAAGCTAAGTATACAAAATACTTTTAATGAAATGAAATTCGATAATGTAACCAGTGATCTTTTGATTAAGGTCTTAATAACTGAATCAGCAAACGTCTTTTTTGATATCAAAAGTATAAAGTCGACAACTTTATCAAAAATTATACATAATAAAGACTGGATGCGCTTTAATCCGTTTTAAGGTTTTTTTTTCGATCACAGCAATTAAGCTTCCATTTAAAAATTTTGTCTCACTCTCCGTATATACGTAAAAGACTTTAATTGTAGTCTCTGACGAAAATGCTTCCATGCACTTTCAAGAATTTTTCAAAATTCTCGGGGTCGTCTATTTTGAGTACACTTTCTTTAAGCTTGGGGTAGTCAATTGTGAAATTACCTTCGTTGACTTCTTTAGGTAGCCCATCACCAGATGTACCGTCAAATACCGACCATATATTAAGATAAGCAATCTCAAACGGTGGCGGATTCTCAACAAGTTTTTGACTTAAATTTAGGTATGTAATTAAAGTAACATACTTATTTGCAGTGTTTGAATTTTTATATTTTAGAGTTATTCTTTGTCCAGGAATATCTGGGCGACTTGCGAAAGACAGCATTCTAATATTTTCTGGATCAATGCCGATCTTCTTATCAAGATATTCTTCGAATTGTCGCTCGAGCGAGCCTACTTCATACCGAGACACCTTCTTCGGAGTTCCTAACCATGCAAAAAAAAGAATAAGTGCAATCAATGCCATTAGGCAGCTGAATATTATCTTAGGTGTTTTATTTGTCATTTTGTCCTGCCTTAGTTTTTAATTTTTTATCTTAATTATCTCTAAAGGGCCAGTTCTCGTATATAAGTCACATACCATAGATAAAGTATTCATATTAGTAACAGTACAGGACTTTAGTGGTTTATCCTGCCCAATGACTCCAGTATAAAGATTTTTAGAAAAACCAGCTTGCATACAAATCCGACCAGCTCTGTTGATATCCGCGCTTTGATTTAGAGTAGGCTTGTGATCTTTTTTCATCCTAAAAAATAGCCAATGGCCTAAGTTTTTCATGTCAGCAAAAATAATTTCAACTTCACCTTTATATTTTCTATTCGCTTCTTGAATACCAACAATACATTCTTCTTGGCTAGCTTGCGCAAAGTGGCTCATGAACAAAAAAATAGCAATTATCAATTTCACAGTTTACTCCTCTGTAGTGGCTTTAATTTTTAGTCTTTTAGCTTCAATCATAAATATTCCTGAAAACGTTGGGTCATCATGAATATCAAAAACTTCGGTTAAATTAGCTTTTGTCTTAAGTTGGCTTTGCACGCCCGTTAAAAGCCATTGAAAATCGCAGCTCAAAGCTTTACACAGCTTCAAAAGTGCCGAAGGGTCGTTAGGATAAGTCCCATTCATCCAGTCGTGTACAACTGATACGGCAACCCCCATAAGCGTTGCTGCTTGCTTTTGCGTAATAGATCTCTCTAATAAAATTGCATTCAAATTCCTAGAAAAAGGACTATCTGTTTTTTTGCGCTTTGGCTTTTGTTTATTATGCATCACATCTGTCATTTCGGATGTTCCCTTGATATTCATCAAATTTTCCGCAAAACCGAATCTGTTCCGTAGTTGCGTATTTATCAGGACCTAGATACAGATTATTGTATTGCACAATGCATTAAATAACAAAACAATTTTGCAATACATATTTGTATGTATAATTTTGATATGAAAAGAAAAAGTAAAGATATCATAAAAGAGATAAAAGAATACAAAGGCACTCCGTCTGTAACAGTTTCATTCCGCTTACCAATAGATTTAGCCACTAAATTTAAATCAGTTTGTGAAAAACAGGATGTTTCAGCGAACCAGGTTATCCTCAAACTGGTTGAAGATTTTCTATCGGATTTGAAATAAGACTATGGCTGAATTACTGAGCCTTCGGCAATATGCTGCTCATAAGGGGGTTACGCTAAAGGCTGTTCAAAAAGCGATAGCTGACCACCGTATCGAAACAACAGACCTTGATGGCGTAATTAAGATTGATGCCGAGCTCGCAGACAAACAGTGGCTTGAACGCACATCCAAGCCTAAACAAGTAAAAAATGAAGATGTTGAAAGCTATCATAAGTCTAAAGCTGAAAAAGAATACTATTTAGCCCAGCTGGCTAAGCTTGATTACAGAGCTCGAACAAAAGAACTGCTTGAATCTGAAGATGTTAAAGCAACCATTACGAAATTAAATTCAATTGCAAAACAACATCTTATGAACATTCCAGCTCATTGCGCTCCGGATTTAGCCTCTATGTCTGACATTTATGAAATAACAGCTTACCTAAATTCGAAGATAAACTTAGCTCTAGAAAGACTAGTTAACTCTAAGGACTTCGAAACAGAAGTGACGACCGACGACCAAAATCTAGTATCACAAACTACTTAAATTCTGCGGGCCGTGCCGCCGGCCTTTCAAAATGTCTAAGGAAGAACCTAGTGTAGTGTATAAGCATCTGTAATCAAACATAGTTGTGCAAAATTTGAAGCTGTTGCCACACTACAAAATTAAACTTATGCTATCAGTGTGGATAGAATAAAAAACAGAGAAAAAAAGTTTACTCGAGAACTTGATTTGGTTGAAATGGTCAAGTCGTCTTGGAGTTCTGTTTTCTTTCCAAAAGATAAGCTGATGATATTTCAAGAGTTTGAGTCCACACATGGCATAGCAGATCTAGTATACATAAATCTACCAAAAGAATGGAAAAACAAACTGTCGATATCAAAAGTTAACCCTGGCTGGGCATACTTATTCTACTCGATAGGAAGCAGATCTTTTGATCTAAATGAAATAACAAGAAAAAGTGGTTGCACTGAGATCTATGCGAAGAAAGTTTTAAAAGATCTAGAAATTTCCGGCTTTTTAAAAAAACTGAACAATGGAAACTGGAAACTTATTGAAAGTATCAAGCCGATTGCTAAAGAAATCATGAGCATTGAGTGTAAGCTAAAAGACTGGAAAAGTGCTCTCTCTCAAGCTATTCGATATCAAGATTTTTCGCATAGCTCTTGGGTAGTATTAGATCATCATGTCAAAGATTTACTACACAAGAACTTAAAAGAGTTTGAAAAGTTTAACATAGGTTTGGTAGTAGCAAGCCCGAGTGGCAAGTATGATCTTTTATATAAAGCGAAAAAACAAGAACCGAAACACATTTCTTCTTTTTGGTTCGCGAACTCAGTTGTTGCAAAAAATTTAAGTACAAATTATTTGATAAATTCTCTATAGTATTTATTTATACAGTCAAGCCAAGATTGAAGATGATCGCCTTTGGCATGCTTGTCCAAGCTAATCGGTATTTTATCTATTTTAGAAAATAAGTCGATTCCACTTTCTAAATCTGTCTTAAGTTTATGAAATCTACTCTTGGTGTCTAATGCAAATAAAGTTTCTAACTGCGCAGTAATTACTTCAAAATGGTGCTTGTACAGAGGAGATTGATTGAATGTTGGCTCCTTTATTTGCCCTATTGCATCCTCAAAGTATGGAGTGTTCTTGTGTATTTTTTCCCATATGTTTACATCAGTAGCTTTTATTTCTTTGGCATGATTAAACTGAATCCAAGTAAATAGCCCGGGCATATAAACCCTGGCTTTAGGTCCTCTTTGATCCTCATCATTTTCTACAAAACGAATATCTGAAAACTTTCTAGTGTTTTCAAAAGTGCCGATTGTCAAATCAACATCCTCAATTAGCGACAGGCAAACAGATTCTGTGTTGTTATATCCGCTAATAACAGAAAGATTTGCATCTTTGCATTTTCTTATAAATGACATTAGGTTAAATAGCGAGTCACTTTTTTTAATTTGTTTATCATCACCTTCAAAATTGACTAGAAGGTAAATGCCATCAAGTATAGGAAATTTAGTAATCCAATTCAAAAGACGGTCTCTAAACTTCAAGTCGGCTAACATATGTTCTGTTACAGGCAATGTCTGTAGAATTTTTCTATCAGTATTCATTTTCTCAATTTGATTTAAAAAAGGTCTAGAGAAAATTTCTTGATTATCTTCCCAAGAGCCAATCATTTGATTAAAAAATCTAGCAGGTATGATTATTTTTTCAAAATTATTCTTAATCTGAAAATCAACACATAGTTTTGCTGATTCATCAGCCACAGCTGTATAATCGATTGTTGTGAAGCCTTTGCTTCCTGTTATTGTTTCGGGAAAGAAATCATAATCTTCAAAATTTTTCTTTTGCGAGCTAGGTAAGTAGAATTGAGGATCAAAAATTGATTTTTTTCTAATTTCTGGAGACAATTTTTCTACAATACTAAGTTTTTGATTTACTGGGCTGACGATTAGACCCATCCCTTTATTCGAATTAAGAGCCTCAATATTCCAGCTGGAATTGTGGCCACATTGGTGATATATTTTTCTCATTCTAATTCTCCTAATTTCTTCAGCTCATTTATCAAATCTTCTGGCCTTCTAAATCTGTCGTATGGTTTTTTAGCACTTAACTTGGTAAGAATATACTTCAAGGTAGTGTTTTGGATTAGTTCATGTTCAGGAAATGGCTTTGTCCTTATTGCATTGAACAACTCATCTGTTGTACGTATCTCTATGTCTGCAAAGGGATGCACTCCACTAATCATCTCGTAAAGCAAAATACCAATCACAAAAAAGTCACTTTTATAAGTTATGTTAGCCTTATCGTTAATTGTTTGCTCAGGACTACAATATCTTGGATTACAGGGCCCAAAGTCTAAAAAATCCAATGTAAGACCTATCTCGCCAGACTCGCGAACTATACCCAGGTCTATAATTCTCACGGAATTACCATCATCAATAAGAATATTATCAGGGCTTAAATCTCTATGGACATACTCCCTGTTTCCTTGCCAAAGAAGCTGTAAAGCAGATACCACATTCAAAATTATTTCGACTGCTATTTTTAGATTGAAATTCCTTACAAGTTTGTTTCTTAATGGTTCGCCATTTAATTTTTCTTCAATAGTTATAAACAACGGTGGATTAAGTGCCATTTCATTTGTAGGGTCTATTTTGTACAAGTTATTAAAATAATGTTTCGGATAAGCTGGATTGCTTATTTCAGTCAGGAGCTTAATCTCTCTTTGAAATCTAGATATTGACGACGTAGATGGGGCTTCCAAAACTTTTAAAACAGTTTCATGGCTAAAATATAGAAATTGCTCTTCACAGTTAGGTTTATTGAAATTAACAAAATACACTATTCTTTGGCCAGATTTTTTTGCAACAGCGTTTATGACGATGTTAGGGAAAATATTATTTAATATGTTTCTAAGCTCTAATCCGTCTGCAATTTTCAATTTAGCCTCTTATAGTTTTAGTAAAACTAAATCAAAAATTAGTTTGATGCACTTAAAGAATAAGGGACAATACTTTTGATTAGGCCCACTTGTAGCGTTTTTAAGAAGTGTAGTGTGCACACACTACAAAAGCATTGCAAGTCGGGTTATTTCGGATGATCCCAAGTGATATTGAATAAATCTGAACTATTGGCTGCTTTGACGTAACATATTGTTATTGTTAAGAACTTTTTAAAAAACAAAACCCACTACTTGAGTGGGTTTTTAAGAAAATAAAATTGGTAGGGAATACCGGATTCGAACCGATGACATCTACCTTGTAAGGGTAGCGCTCTACCAACTGAGCTAATTCCCTGTTGAACGTTCAAAACTTATAACCCCATCTCAGTCCTTGAGACAAGGCTTTTTTAAAACTAATTACGATTACGACGGCAATATAAATCTAAAGATGATGTGATTTTTTTCAGCATCATATTGCTTTGGCCTGCGCCTTCAATGCTAGATGTTTCTTCAGATTCAATATCAATGATTGTCGCTGCCCAAACATTTTTGGAACATACATTTTTATCCATCAATAAAGCCTCTGGATCAAAAACTGCTAGTTTCATTAATTTTTGAACGTAATCACGGCCCATTAATTGAACTCTGATCACGTTTTTTTCTGACTGGCTCATTAAACCACCACCAGAATAAATCGGCTTCCTACAATCAATTTTATTATAAATTTCTACATTAAGGTGCTTAGTCTTTTGGCTTTCGCGAACAACTTTAAATTTAATTAAAATATTCGGATCATCAACTGTTGTCCAGATACCTTGAACTGAACTCCAAGGGAATGGTTGAGCAATACCTTGATTAAATGGAAACAAATCTGGCCCACCAAGGGTATCTAAATTACATTGGCTTTGCGCCTGTGCCAATACTGATAACGCTAAAATAAAACCGACGATAAATGTTTTCATTAAGCTCTCCCTTCTTGTTGAGCAAACTGATCACTAACTTTAATTGATTTATTTAAAAAATAACCATTTTTAGATCTAAAAATATATTTTGGACGATCATAATCTGGTTCAATCATTTTACGTAAACGCTTTATAGTCACATAAATTTTATTATCATGAACTGCAGGATCGTAGTCTTGCTTCCAGATGTGTTCGACTAAAAATTCTTTAGAGAAAACTTCACCCTGTTTTGAAATAAACAGTTTTAAAAGATCCAGTAAAATAAATTGATTTTTAAAATCGATGATACCTAATTGTTTTTCTTTAACTAAGTGGTTGTCGAAATCAAAAGAAATATCAAAATTTTGTTTTGAGTCGTCTTTATACGTTTCTAAATACTTCGTTAAGTGGCTAGTTAGTTTTTTAGAGTTTTGTTTTTCAGTGCTTTTTAAGACGATTTCAAAATAAATTCGAGCCGCATCTTTTTGACCAAGCTCAAAAAGGCACAAACCGACATGCGAAAGAATGACCATCGACGTAACAAGCTGTTTTGTACTTTTAGTTAATTCGTAAGCTTGCCAGAAAATATCTAATGCTTGATCGTATTTTTTAAGATCTTCTAAAATTGCGCCATTTGATGATAAAACGGCGACTTTTAAATCTACATTTTCAATAAATTGCATAAAAATATTTAAATTATAGATTTCTTTTAATGCGTCTTCATAGCGCTTTTGATGGCGATAACAAATAGATAGTCCCAAAATAGCGTAACAGATATCTTCTTTATGATCCGTTTTTAAAGCGTGATCTAGAGCTATTTTAAAATATTCAAGACCATTTTCGATTTGGCCTTTATAAACAGCGGCCACACCAAATACGTAGTAGACGCGTGAACTTAATTGAATATTTTCACGAATAACTGTGTCTTGTAGTTTTTCTTTAAATGCAGAAAGTTGATCGTATTCTTCTTTTTCTGCATAGATTCTTAATACGGCACCAGCACATTTTAAATACATTTCGTAATTTTTTTCTTTTAGACAAATATCGATCGCTTCAATCAAGTTGGGTAATGCTAAGCTGTAATCGCCACGATCGCAGTATAGTTTGCCTAATTCGTATAACCGTTCTGCGTTCATTGTTACTAAATCCTTTTGAATTTAGGCAAGCTACAGATTTTTTAAGATTGGGTCAAGACTAAGGATTGATTTAGCTAAGAATTTAAGTAAACGATATTTCAATAGATTAAGTCTTCTAGATAATTCAATAACTTATGCTGATTGTAAGAAATGTATTATTGCGCCTGTGATTTAGGCAGAGTGTATAAAGGCGTCTAAAGGTGACTGTCACCCTTAGACGCTAATGTTGTTAATGAGTCGTGTGGATCTGTTGGCCAGTGTAGTGGGCTTTAATCCCAAATTCACGTTCAGATGACATTTTGAATAACTCTTTAGGGTTTTTAATATCTAAAGCATTAATCAAAACCTGATCGACGTGATCGACAAGCACAACTTTAAGTTCTTTCAAGACTTCTTTTGGAATATCTTTAAGATCTTTTTCGTTTTCTTTCGGACAGATAATCATTTTAATCCCGCCGCGATGAGCCGCTAAAACTTTCTCTTTTAAACCACCGATGGCTAAAACTTTACCGCGAAGTGAAACTTCACCAGTCATAGCAACTGTACGTTTCACAGGTATTTTTGTAATTGCAGAAACAATTGATGTTGTTAGTGCAATACCTGCGGATGGCCCGTCTTTCGGAGTAGCGCCTTCTGGTAAATGGATATGAATATCAATGTTTGCATAGAATTCTTTATCAAATCCGAATAATGGACCTCGGGATCTGACGTAACTCATGGCTGCAGAACATGATTCTTTCATCACATCACCAAGTTGGCCTGTGACTGTAAATTTGCCCTTACCGGGCACAGCACTGACTTCAACAGCCAGCAAGTCTCCGCCGACTTCTGTCCATGCCATGCCATTGGTAAGACCAATTTCATTTTGTTTTTCAATTTCACCATGTCGTAATTTGTGGGCGCCTAGTAGTTCCACAAGTTTTTCTGGCGTGACAACATACCCCACTTCTTTTTTCTTAGAAGCTGCTTTTGCTTTGCCTTTTTTAGCTGGTGCTGCTTTGACTTTGCCAGCTGTGCCTTCTTTAGTTAATTCGGCAACCATATCTGACATCACAACATCTTTAGCGACTTTTCTAAAAACATTAGCTATTTCACGCTCTAAATTACGAACACCTGCTTCGCGTGTGTAGTAGCGAATTATATCACGAACAGATTTATCTTGAATCGTGACTCTCATGTCTTTTAAGCCATGATTCGCTAATTGTTTTGGAATCAAATAGTTTTTAGCTATGTGAAATTTTTCTTGTTCGATGTAACCATCTAAATAAATGATTTCCATACGATCAAGTAACGGGCGTGGTACATTACCTAAGTTATTCGCAGTCGCCACAAACATCACATTCGATAAATCATATTCTAATTCTAAGTAGTGATCAGAAAAAGATGAATTTTGTTCTGGATCTAAAACCTCTAACATTGCAGATGCCGGATCGCCTCTGAAATCGTTAGCCATTTTATCAATTTCATCTAACAACACAACCGGGTTGCCTTTATCGACTTTACGTAAAGCTTGTAAAATTTTACCTGGCATAGCACCAACGTAAGTTTTACGGTGACCACGAATTTCAGCTTCATCACGTACCCCGCCTAATGAAATTCTGGCAAACGGACGATTTAATGATTCAGCAATTGATCTAGCTAGTGATGTTTTACCAACGCCCGGAGGCCCTGCTAAACATATAATTGGTCCACGCATATTTCGTGATAAAGAAAGAACAGCTAAGTATTCTAAAATTCTTTCTTTAACTTTTTCTAAACCCCAGTGATCGTCATCAAGAATTTTCTTTGCATTCTTAACATCATGTTTATCAGCAGAATAATCATTCCACGGAAGTGATAAAACCCAGTCGATGTAATTTCTAACGACTGTGGCTTCTGCCGACATAGGTGACATTAATTTTAATTTTTTAATTTCTTTATTAACTTTATCTTTAGCCTCTTGAGGCATTTTTTTATCTTTACATTTTAGTGAAAGATCTTCCAATTCAGCTTGGTAGTCATCTTTTTCACCAAGTTCTTTTTGGATCGCTTGCATTTGTTCGTTTAGATAATATTCTTTTTGTGATTTTTCCATTTGTTTTTTAACTCGTGTCCTGATTTTCTTTTCGACTTCAAGAATTTCAATTTCACCCGTCATTAAATTTAACAAATTCTCTAAACGTTTAGCTGGATCAATAATTTCTAAAATATTTTGCTTGTCTTCTAGTTTTAAATTTAATTGTGCCACAATGATATCTGCTAATTCGCCAGCACTTTCGATACTAGAAACTCGCATTAATATTTCAGGTGGAATTCGTTTGTTTAATTTAACGTAGGTTTCAAAAGTTGTTTTCACAGATCTAACTAAGGCGGCTGCTTCAGTCGGATTTTCAACTTCTTCGTCGATGATGTCACAGTTAACAACGAAAAAACCTTCGTTCGGAACAAAGCCTTTAATACGTGCTCTGCGTTTTCCTTCAACTAAAACTTTAACTGTGCCATCTGGAAGTCTTAATAATTGAATGATCGAACCCACAGTTCCGATCGTGTAAATATCTTTTTCTTCAGGGTTATTTGTTTTAGCATCTTTTTGTGCGGCTAAAACGATATCTGTTTGTTTGCTCATAGCGTCTTCTAAAGCATTGATACTTTTTTCACGTCCTACAAACAATGGCATCATCATATGTGGAAATATAATGAGATCACGTAGCGGAAGTAAGGGTAGTTGCTGAGTCTGATTGCTGGCCATGAGAACTCCTTCCATGAAACGTAAAAATCAGTGTGACTTTTACTTTGTGTAAGACTTGGGTTTAGGACCCGCATCTTTTGACCTTGGGTTAATCTATCCTTAAATTAACTTTGGTCTTATTCTATTTTATTTTTTTATTGGCAGAGTGCAAAGTCTTTTTATCAAATGTGCAAAACTAAATAGTCTAGTTGCGATACGACGCCTCAAAACATCTCGTTTTTAAGGCAGTATAAGAGACTCTAAGAGGTCGCATAACATTAAATGTGTTTTAAATCAAATTTATGCTGACTCTGATTCTTTCTTCTTTGCAGCTTCTGCCTTAGCTTTCATTTCTTCATCAGAGTAATAGACATATTTTGGTTGTGCCGCTTCTTGAATGACTTTCTCATCAATAACGACTTCTTTAACATTTGTCATACCCGGAATATCATACATCACATCAAGCATTGATGATTCGATTACACCACGAAGACCACGTGCACCCGTTTTGCGTTTTAAAGCTTCTTTCGCAATGGCTTTTAAAGCGGACTCTGTAAATTTTAAATCAACACCTTCAAACGAAAATAATTTTTGGTACTGTTTAACAACTGCATTTTTAGGCTGAGTTAAAATACCCATTAAAGCATCTTCTTTAAGTGGCGCTAATGTTGCAATACATGGTAAACGACCGATGAATTCTGGGATCAAACCAAATTTAGATAAATCATCTGGTGACACTTTTGTTAATAATTCTTCTGTGTCAGCATCCGATTTAGCTGTGATATCGCCGCCGATACCCATTGATTTATTCACAGTTCTATTTTCAATAATTTTATCAAGACCTACGAAAGCTCCACCGCAAATAAATAAAATATTTGTTGTATCGACTTGAATAAATTCTTGTTGAGGATGTTTACGACCACCTTTAGGCGGTAAATTCGCAACTGTGCCTTCTAGAATTTTTAGTAAAGCTTGCTGAACCCCTTCACCGCTGACGTCTCTTGTGATGGATGGATTTTCAGATTTACGGGAAATCTTATCGATTTCATCAACATAAATAATACCACGTTTACATTTTTCGATGTCATAATCAGAAGCTTGTAGTAAATTTAAAACTACGTTTTCAACGTCTTCACCGACGTAGCCGGCTTCAGTTAGCGTTGTTGCATCGGCCATTGCAAACGGAACATTCAAAATTTTTGCAATTGTTTGCGCGATCAAAGTTTTACCTGAACCAGTAGGTCCGATTAGTAAAATATTTGATTTTTGAAGTTCGACATCAGATGATTTTTTATTTGTTAAAGCATTAATACGTTTGTAGTGATTGTGAACGGCAACGGCAATCGTTTTTTTTGCTGTTAACTGCCCGATCACATAGTCATCCAAAAAAGCTTTGATTTCATTTGGTTTAGGGACCCTGAAAGCTCCTTTAACTGAGGTCTCTTTTTCTTTTTCCTCGTCAATAATATCCATACATAAATCAATACATTCGTCACAAATATAAACACTTGGGCCGGCGATCAATTTTTTAACTTCTTTTTGGCCTTTGCCACAAAATGAACATCTTAGTTGTGCGTCTTTCATATTTTCCATTATCCTTTGCTCAATTTACGTGATTCGATAACGTGGTCAATTAATCCAAATTCTTTAGCTGCTTGTGGGTCCATGAAATTATCACGTTCCATTGCATGAAATAATTTTTGATAATCGTTCCCTGTGTGTTTTTCATAAATACGTGTTAATTTTTCTTTTGTTTTAATTAGTTCTTTAGCATGAATTTCAATATCTGTGACTTGACCTGATAAGCCACCACCATGAAGTAATGGTTGGTGAATCATAATCCGTGAATTCGGCATTGAAAAACGTTTGCCTTTAGTTCCTGCAGTTAATAATAAAGAACCCATGCTAGCTGCCATACCTAAGCAGTACGTTGCCACATCACATTTCACAAATTGCATCATATCATAGATCGCCATACCTGCTGAAACGCTTCCGCCCGGTGAGTTAATGTAAAATTGGATATCTTTTTCGGGATTATCCACTTCTAAAAATAAAATTTGAGCGATAATCGCATTAGCGACTTCGTCGGTAACAGGCGAGCCTAAAATAACGATGCGATCTTTCAGTAATCTTGAATAGATGTCGTATGATCGTTCACCTTTGGATGTTTGTTCAATGACGTAAGGTAATAATGGCACGTTCAGGCTCCTGTTTTTGGTTTGTTTTCTCTTCTTTTTAATCGGGCTATTAAGGGCCACACTTTATCATTTTGTGGATAGCTCGCTTAAAATTATTCGACTAGTCTAGTCGAAATGACTTGGGTTGAGAATACTGCTACACACTATTCTCAAATTGAGACACTATGGCTTTGCAAAACAAGGAGTTAATTATGACTGAAGTTCAAGTTCATCTACACGCTAAAGATCTATCTGTATTACAAGGCCAA
Organism: Bdellovibrio sp.; assembly: GCA_043756765.1. GTDB lineage: Bacteria > Bdellovibrionota > Bdellovibrionia > Bdellovibrionales > Bdellovibrionaceae > Pseudobdellovibrio. Next base: position 16,514 of record JAYUQO010000035.1, read on the forward strand.
GGGGTTGTCTTTTTCTCAAAACCCA
>JAYUQO010000036.1:0-5685 GCA_043756765.1 Bdellovibrio sp.
CTTTTTGGATTCGGTTTCTTTCAACAGAAATGATATTTGAATTTTCTTTAAGAGCACGTTCGACCTTTTCTAATTGAGACACGCGAACAATGTACGTGTTGCCAAAGAAATGGCGAACGCTTTCAATATTTTGAATATCTTTGAATGCGAGTGCTGATTTAGCTTTTACAATAAGTCGTTTTTGATCATAACGAACAGCCGAATGATTGCTCTTATTGAAGAAAACACTTTGGCCGATAAGAAGAGTTAATACGGTGGCAAATGCCGTGATTTTTTTATTCATAATAATCATCCTTGATTATAGTTTTTTGAATCTAAAGTTTTAGCTAAAACTTAAGTTTCTTTTTAAGATCGTCTAAAGCCTTTTTTCCTTGGTCTTTAATCTTATCCTTGGCTTTATTTTCTAGGTCTTTTTTGGCTAAATCAACTTTATTATCAATGGCACTTTTTTGATTATTTAATTGTGATTCTGCACCTTGGGCATCTGCGCTATAACCTTTTGTAAACTGCTGAATTTGTTTTTCAAACTGGGCTTTGAATTGACCAATTTCTTTATCAATTTTTGATTTGATCTCGTTATTAATTTCATCAATTTTTTGCTGTACTGTGGCGCTAAAAGCTTTTTCTAACTGACGACCTAGACTAGACTCAATATCAAAATTCAAACTCGATAATTCGCCTTGAGCTTTTGCGGATAAATCAAATTCAGTGATTTGGCTAAAAACACCTTTAATAAGCTCATTTACATTTTTATCTTGAGCTTCAGCTACGAACTGCGCGTTGTAAAAATTGTTATTTAAAGCAATTGTATAATCTTTAAAACCTTCCGTAGATGTTTCAAAATTAATCGCCATTGATGATGATGGCAAACTGATTTTGCCATCCGCAGAATTGACCAAATCAATATTTTGTAGCGGGTAATTTTTAACAGCAAAATTAAAATTCACTAATGGCTGTTCTTTTAAATTATTAAACAGTCCGTAAACTTTTAATCCCGTAATATTTTTTGATTTAAAATCGCCAGTTATATTTAATTCTGTTGTTTTGTTGATTTGTCTTTGATTCGACACAACGTTTGTAATTAGGCCTTCAATATCGCCGTAATCAGCTTGGCTATTTGATTTTGAACTGATGCTGATTTTCTTAATCCAAAACAGTGGGTAGCCCGTTGTAACCGGAAATTCATAGGTGACGCCATTATCACGTGGATGAGGCTGGATATCGTTTGAAGCTTCATCCTTAGAAGCTTTGTCTGCTGTATTCTCAGTCAACATTTTTGAATATTTAGGCGGTAAGTATTTAATAGCTAGATTTTTTGCATTATCTAGTTTTGAAATATAGGGCGTTAAGTAATCCATAAATAAAGACTTAGCAATATCGCCGGCATTAATTTTAGGAATTTTCAGACGATCTTTAATGGCACTAATATCGGATTTAATTTTATCATCTAAAGTTTTATAGTCTGTTTCGATCGCTTTAAGATCAGTCTTCAAATCGTTTTTAAAATCATTAACGATTTTAACTTTATCATCAGCTTGCTTTTTTAATTCATTAAATTTTTTGATTGATTCGTTTAGTTCCTGAGGCGTTTTAAAGTCTTTTGATTTGATAGATTCAAATTGCTTTTTAAAGTCAGCGAAATCTTTTTCTTTGGGCAAATTTTTAACTCTTTGATCCCAGTCAATTTGTTTTTGCTTCCACTTCTTTTCTAAATCAGCTGCTAATTGTTTTGATTCAAGTTGTGATTCAATTGAATTCAGTTGCTGTTTGTAGTCGCCTGTTTTTAAGAATGAAGTAAAATCACCAAGAATATTATTTTTATTTTTGCCTTCAATTTTATTTAAAGCTTGATTTTGAAGTTTGCTCACTAACGACGGCTGGTTTGGCGCTGGTGGTTCAGGCGGGGCCACTTTGCCAGCATATGCGCGTTTAGACATAAATTGAACTGATTCCACAGCCATTTCATCAACTACGAACTTAAGGCGTAAAAGTGCATCCCAACTAAATCCAAATCGAATAGATCCCAATTCAATAGAATTAAAATCTGGCTTCTCAGCACTAGTGATTTGTACTTTTGTGATAGCAATTTTTCCGTCTATAAAAGAAGTATCAAGTTGGCTGATGTTAACTTCTGTTCCCAAAGCTTTATAGCCAGCCCATTCTATGAAAGATTTCATATGGCTATCAAAAAATAATTTAAAATAAATACCAAAAAGTAAAACAAGCACTGCAAAGATAACAATGGCGTTCCAGCGAATAGGGCCCTGATTTTTTGGGGCTTGTTTGATAATTTTTGTTTCTGTCATAAGTTCTCCGAAAAATTAAAATAAAAGGTAGATTAAAAAAATAAATTAAAAATAAATTAAAAATGAATAGTATTACTGTTACCCGTAAAGATCTTGGTACTTGCTGTACCAAACATAAAATTGAGTGCTTTTAAAAGCTTTCCAAGCTTTAGACGACTCAAACCTTTGAACAATCGTTGAGCGGTATTTTTCAATCAGTTTAATAAAACCGAAATAAAAAACAGGTGAAAGTAAAACTGCGAAAAGAAAACTTCCCATAACGATACTATTGTTAAAGCGCGTGTATGGAACAATGGGCATATTATATAAAGTCGTCCAAATAGGGCGAAGAGCTTGGTCTTCAAGGGCCCATTTGCCTAACAGGTTAGCTGCAGGGTCAATTAAATAAGCGATAAATTTAAAAACAAACGCTGATAAAAATGCTGCGCCAATTTGAACACGAAAAGCAAACAAAATTAGAAAAACTAAAAAAGTTTGCAAAGAAAAAAATGGTGAAAAACCTAAAACCACGCCTAATGTCAAACCCCAGGCAATTTGTTTTGTTCCATTTTCGGAATGAAGCAGTTTAATAAAGTTAATAAATTGTTTAATTATAAGAGTCACGTGGTCTCCTTAATGATATTTTTTAGCGTTTGTTTATTTGTTAAAAAGAAGTATCCGCCAGGTAAGCTAATCAACAATTGAAAAAACTGCATCAAACTGATCGCAGTTGTTACGGCCAATGCAATGGGTGTGTTGATAAAAGAAAATATAAAATAAAAAGCCGCTTGGCCAACGCCAATACCGGCAGGTGTCAGAGGAACAGCCGATGACATAAAAGCAAAGCAGGCCAATGGAATAAACTGCAGCAATGATATTTCTTGTCCGGTTTGGTTTTGGGCCACAAAATAAAGAAAACTAATTGATAAAATTTGTGCTAAAAAACTGATGCTAATGATTTTAAAAAAAACATTATTCTGCAAACAAAGTCGCATGTTCATTTGTGTGTGTTCTAGAAATTGAATAAATGCTTTAACAAGTTTTTGATTCGCCACAGGTTTTAATTTTAATATAATATTCTGTGAATTATATATTGTGATCAACCCTAAGCAAGCTACAGACAATAAGCCTAAGGATATGTGTAAGAAATAGGTTAGGTTTTCGGGCAGGCCTTTAAGATGTTCGATAAACAAAAATAGCGTTGAAAATAAAATCATCGAAAATAAACCTAAAACACGATCAACAGTGACCAGTGAAAATGTATTATGCTTGGTGATGTTTTCATCTTTAGAAACAGTGTAGGCCTTAACAAGATCACCACCAACACCGCTGGGTATAAAAAAATTAAAAAACTGACCTATCAAATTATGCTTAATGGCTGTTTGTACTTTATAAAGATGACTTTGTGTCTGGATTTTTAAGTGCGTGTTGACGATTATTCTCCAGCGTAGCGCAAAAACAACAGCTTGTAGACTTAAACAAATAAAGCCACTCATGACAATAACTGGATTTTTTAGTGACCCAAAAACATCATCCAGTTTAACAAGCCCCATTTTGACCACGACGGTAATCAAAACAAAACTTATTAAAATGCGGATATATTTTTTAAAGAAATCCATCAACTAGTTTGTTTTATGAGTTTCAAATAAGGCTTTTAAATTTTTAAGAACAGTCTCTAAATTTTTTAATGGTAAAGATGTTGGTCCATCACAAAGTGCTTTTTCAGGATTAGGATGCGTTTCAAGAAATATTCCATCAACACCAATGGCTATAGCAGCTCTGCCTAAAGGCCAAACCATATCACCGCGTCCACCACTTGATTCACCAGTTGCACCTGGTAATTGTGTCGAGTGGGTACAATCCATGATAACAGGAAATCCAAGTCTTCGCATTTCAACTAAACCTGTCATGTCATTGATCAGTCTGTTGTAACCAAATGTTGTTCCACGTTCACAGAGTAATAATTTGCTGTTTCCGCTTTGTACAGCTTTTTGCGCAATGGCTTTCATATCCCAAGGTGCTAAAAATTGCCCTTTTTTAATATGAATCACGCGCCCGGTTTTTGCGGCCTCAACTAATAAATCTGTTTGGCGTGACAAAAAAGCTGGGATTTGGATAACTTCAGCGTATTGAGCTGTTTCTGCAACTTGTGTTGTTTCATGGACATCAGTTAAAAAATTACAACCAACACTGACTTTAATTTTTTCAAGCGATTTTAAAGCTTGGCTCATGCCGGGGCCACGAAAACTTTTTAAGCTTTGGCGGTTGGCCTTATCAAAAGAGCATTTTAAAATCCAAGGTATACCTAAGGCAGTTGTAACTCGCTTAATTTCTTGAGCAGTTTCAATCACCATTGCATCATCTTCGATAATATCCGGACCCGCAAAAAGCACGAAACTTTTTCCATCACCCCAAGTGATGTTTCCATATTTTGATTCAAGGGTAACGGTTTGCGGAAGCGGTTTAAATTCTGTCATTGATTAAGCCTTTATTGAAAATTCAACAGACACTAGAACTGCGTCGATGATTTTTTGTTGGGTTTCAGTGTTCATATCTGGAAACATAGGTAAACTAATGACATGCTGAGCGGCCCAGCGAGAATGACTAATGTCATGTCTTTGCGGAGTGTTTTTTGAATACCAAGGTTGATCAGGCATTGTCATTGGGTAATGAACTGTTGTTGGCACGCCTAGTTCTTGCATTTTTTTCTGAAAAGCTTCGCGATTTGTGATTGTCACTGTGTATTGTGCCCAAACACTTTGATTGCCTTCTTTAACTAGCGGGGTCGAAAACAGAGGATCAACTTTATCTAAACCCTTAAATGATTTTGAAAAATTGTCTGCAATTTTATTTCTTTGTTCAACTTCCCAATCATATCGTTCTAATTTTGAAAGTAGAATCGCGCATTGAATTGTATCTAACCGGCCATTAATACCTAAGCGGGTATGGTAATATCTTTTTTCAGATCCGTGTTCGCGAATTTCTTTCATTATAGTATAAAGATTTGAATCATTTGTGAAAACTGCACCACCGTCACCATAGCAGCCAAGCGGTTTTGCAGGATAAAACGAAGTTCCTGCTGCAATTGTGCACGCTCCACTTTTTTTGTTTTTATATTTTGCGCCGTAAGATTGCGCCGTGTCTTCAATCACAAACAAATTATGTTTTTTTGCGATTTCATTAATTTCATCAAGGTCAGCAACTTGGCCATAAAGTGAAACAGGCATAATGGCTTTTGTTTTTGACGTGATCGCTTGTTCAATTTTTTTAATATCAATATTAAATGTTTTACGATCGATATCAACATAGATGGGTGTAGCACCGGCTAAAACAATTGTTTCAGCCGTCGCAATAAATGAAAATGCAGTGGTGATGACTTCATCGCCTGGACCAATTCCTA
>JAYUQO010000037.1:0-2193 GCA_043756765.1 Bdellovibrio sp.
ATTTCTACAGGCCTACGGCCATCTAAGTATTCAGCATCAGTTCTAAAAACTGTCAGATCAAAAATGTGCGTCTCATCATTTTTTTTAACTGGTAGTTTATATACACCAAATTTTTGCCCCGTCAGAACAGCATTAGGAAACAATTCTAAGATTTCCTGATCTGTCGCATCTGTTGTCATGTCGATGTCATAAGGTGCACGATCCAAAATGAAATCTCGGACAGCTCCGCCAGATATCCAGCACAGACGATTCATTTTAAATAATTTTTCAGCGCAATTGATCAATTGAAAATACAAATCATGCTTTTTTAAACGATTTATAAATTCATCTCGATTAAAATCCAAATTCATATATACTATCATTGATGGATTCAACAAATGAAACAACCTTAAAATTACAAAAAAATCCGCTAGATTCCATCACTGATCCAATTTGGCATAAACGCTTATCGCAAATTCAATCTCAATTGCGATTTGATCTAATTGGGCTAACCGATTTAAAAAGACCGCTGACTATTGATTTTTATAAAAAATGGTTGGACCAAGGGCTTTTTGGCGACATGGATTATTTAAAAAAGCATTTCGATGCAAAAGCAAACCCCCAAAATATTGAACCTACTTTGCAGTCAGCTTTAACTATTGGCCACCACTACTACCCGGTTTTTGATAAACCGGCTGTATCAAAACCTGCTCGTATTGCAATGTACGCTCAAAACAATGATTATCATTTTTGGTTGAAAGAAAAACTGAATCAAACCATTATCCTTTTGAAGCAAGAATTCCCTGATCATGTGTTTTTACCTTTCGTTGATTCAGGTCCCGTCCTTGAACGAGACCTTGCTTATCGTTCAGGCTTAGGTTGGTTTGGAAAAAACACCTGTTTGATTCATCACCAAAAAGGCAGTTTGTTTTTTATCGCAGAAATTCTCACTTCACTTCCGATCAATGAATTGAACACGCAGCCTTTCGCAGCCCATCCTGATCTATGCGGCACTTGTACAAAGTGCATTGATATTTGCCCCACGCAGGCGCTGACCAAAGATAAAACCATGAGGGCTGATCAATGTATTTCGTATTTGACTATAGAATCAAAAAAAACAGCCCCTGTTGAGCTGAGAAAAAAAATTGGAGACTGGTTTTTTGGCTGTGATCTATGCCAAACAGTTTGTCCGTGGAACCAAAAAGTTTTCAAATTGAATCACGCACCATCAAATCTGAAATCATCAGATAAGCTTCTGAATTTAAACGATCAAGAAAAAACTGATCTCAGTGTATTTCTAAAAGATATTTTAAATTCGTCAAATAAATCACTTCAGAAAAAAATGACTGGGTCAGCTTTGTTTCGTGCGGCGGGCTTTGGCTTAAAAAGAAATGCGATGATTGTCATAGCTAATCGAAAAATCAAAGATCTAGAAGATGATGTGAAACTTTATCTGAAAGATGAAAAATTGTCAGAACTTGCCCAGTGGACTTTATTTGAACTCAATAATTAATCAGCTTACCAGCTAACTAACACCGATCGCTTTGTTCCATTCTTCTGTGGGCGCAATCAGTTTTCTAGCTTTTAGATCAAATAAACCAAAAGTCAGAATTAAATCTGACATAATTTTAATTTTTTGACGCTCTTTCAACTCTTTTAGAAACCTAATTTTCGCTTCTAAAATCACAGGACCCTGCTGCGTTGAATAACGATTTCAAAACTCATACGACTTGCCTCTTTGTATTATCTTTTTAAAATATAAGTAAACCTAAACTGATATTAGGATTTGTTGACCACACAGGTCCCGTTCTTTGATGACTCAGAACAGCGGTCATAAAAAAATATTCTGACAAATTAATTTTATATCCTAAATCTAAACGATACCCCGAACGTGATCTGTCATTACGCTGATCTTTTTGCTGCACATAATACCCGTGACCGAAAAAGTTATTTTTGGAAGTAATAACCTAAACCAATCATGTAGTTTTTATTTTCCGTGACCTGATTAGCTGCACCGCTATCAGTCGATTCATAGCGATCAGCCGCGTAGCCTAAGCCTACAAAATAACGATCGCTGGTGATATAACCTAATTTGATAGTCTGTTGGTTGAACTCACGTTTGTACTTTGCATTTGCATTTTGGTTATCTGTTTTTGAGTCCAAAACTGATATTCCATAATCTAATAAAAGCCCATTGTAGTCGTAATTGAATGA
>JAYUQO010000038.1:0-5661 GCA_043756765.1 Bdellovibrio sp.
GCGCCAGCAACTCGCGCCGGTAGCGCGAGGTCGAGGCCAGGATCAATGCCGGTGCGCTGGGGGTGCTCATGGCCGGAATTGTCCCATCGCACCGCTACATTTGAGACCACAATTGGCATCTTGCATAAAGACAGAATCAAAACAGTATTGTTGTTTTAAACCGAAAATAATAAAATCCATTGTGCTGTTTAAAGCTAAACGCAAATCGAGATCATTTTTGACTGAGATAACTTTTTTCTTATAATCGACTATACTGTTGGTAATTGTAGAATATGAAATGAAAATCACAGCCATCGCTATCATGACAGCTATTATGGCGTTACCTTTTTTATTTGTATAAGCGCTCGTATTGCGCAGATGTGAATAAACGTTCTGGATTGGTTTCATAAATACGTTATCGGTATAATGCAAACTAGGCTTTAGTTTAGTGTCTGTATGCCATTTTCGGTGTATCGTTTTAAAACACTTAATTCATTCAAGGAGAATTTCATGGCTCAAGTTACTTTTAAAGGGCAACCCGTTCAAACAACTGGCGACTTACCAAAAGTCGGACAAGCTGTTTCTTTTAATCAGCTAGTAAAAAGTGATTTATCAGACGCTACTCTTGCCGGCTACGCTGATAAATATAAAGTTTTAAATATTTTCCCTAGTATTGATACTGGCACTTGCGCCACATCAGTTCGTAAATTTAATCAAGAAGCTGCCGCTTTAAAAAACACTGTTGTTTTAAATATATCTGCGGATCTTCCATTTGCGATTTCGCGTTTTTGCGGTGCTGAAGGCATCAAAAATTGTGAATCGCTTTCAACATTCAGAAGTGATTTTGGACAAAAATGGGGTCTGACTCTTAAGGAATCTGCGTTAGCTGGATTACTAGCTCGCGCTGTTTTTGTTATCGCTCCAGATAACAAAGTTTTGCATGCAGAACTAGTAGCTGAAATTGCCTCAGAACCCAATTACGACGCGGCTTTGAAGGTTGTTCGTTAATCTAAATTTTCATCTAAATTGTCTGAAGTTTAAACACTATTTTTACGATTAAAGTCTAAGCATAGGAAGCCGATCAGCTTCTTATGCAAACAAAAAATAGTACCCCTAAAAAAACTAAAAAATCTTCACATAAATCTTTTTTATTTATAGTTTTTACAGCAGCACTTGTTTTTTCTTTAGAATCATTGGCTCTCTCAAACAGACGACCGCCGGCTGAACCAACTCCACCTAAGCCATCGCAACCTAGTCGGCCACCTTCTAACAGCACTGATTATTCGAATAATTTAAAAAATGTGATTCCTCTTTGGGAAAACCATTCAAGCCAAGGTAAAGCATGGACTGAGTTTGTTCATCGTGAGCTAGAACTTAACGGTCAAAACTTATTAGATGTTATCCCTGCAGATCAAAATTTATTTTGCGCTAACTATTCAAACCTAAGCGAACAACAGCGTAAGACCTATTGGGTATTTTTAATTTCATCAATGGTTCGTTTTGAAAGCAATTTCAATCCTGCTATTTCATTCACAGAGGGGTTTAATGATAGCCAAGGCAAACCTGTGGTTAGCCGGGGCTTATTACAACTTTCAATCGAAAGCGGCAACGCTTACGGCTGCCAATTTAAATCAGCACAAGAAGTTCATGATCCATTAAAAAATTTAAGCTGCGGAGTAAAAATACTCAATCGTTGGCTGGGTCGTGATGGTCGAATAGCGGGCAAGGTTAGTTCACAGTGGCGCGGCGGTGCAAGATATTGGTCAGTGCTGCGTGAAGGCGATAAAACTTCATACAAATCAATTTTAAGCTGGAGTCAAAACCTATCTATCTGTAAAAAGTAGGATATGACGACAAAAGAAAATCCAAACGCATTTAAACATCAATTAAATCTCAATGTAGTCAAAAAAATAGCCAAAACTATTACTGCACAAACAAAAGATTTTGATTCTGCCAAATTTGTACTGCTTCATAAAAATATCCATGAACTTGAACTAAAAGCCCGCGTGCGTTTAATCAGTGATTCTTTGGCCAAATGTTTACCTGCAAGTTATCCTGAAGCTTTAAAAATAATTTTATTATCTTGCAAAAATTCTCAGCTCTCAGGTTTTGAATTCTGGCCTTACACTGAATTTATTCAAACATATGGTTTGGATCATTTTAAAATATCCATGGATGCCCTTTCTCAATTAACAGTGCTTTTTACTGCCGAATTCGCAGTACGCCCGTTCTTTGTTAAACATGAAAAAGCATCTTATGCTTATTTAATTAAATTAACCAAAAGCAAAAACGTACACTTAAGACGCTGGGCTAGTGAAGGCAGCAGACCACGGTTGCCTTGGGGTCTTAAACTACAAAATGCTGTTAAAAATCCAAAAAGTGGTTTGCAAATTTTAGAAAAATTAAAATTTGATCAAGAACTCTATGTTCGAAAAAGCGTCGCTAATCATTTAAATGATATTTCAAAAACTCATCCTGACCTGGTCGTTGAAACGCTGAACAAATGGCTTAAATTTCCGAAGGCACACAAACAGTCCATATTGTGGATACAGCACCAAGCACTAAGAACACTTATAAAAAAAGGCTACACACCAGCTCTGAAATCTATTGGCTACGGCGAAACTCCTAAAATTCAAATTCCAAATATGACTTTAAACCAACCGACATTTAAAATTGGCGAAACGCTACACTTTAAATTTAACATCCAGTCTAAATCAGCAAAAACACAGAATTTAGTAATTGATTACTCTGTGCACTTTAAAAAAAGTAATGGCGGGAATTCTGAAAAAGTTTTTAAGCTTAAAAAAATCAGTTTAAAGCCCAGAGAAAATCTGATTATTGAAAAAAAACATAATTTAAAACAGATTACGACCCGCGTTTATTATTCGGGCGTGCATTTTATTGAAATACAAATTAACGGGAAAAAGTGGATTAAGAAATCTTGGTCTTTATCGGTTTAGATTAATTAGTCGATGATCGAAACCCAAGTGTTCAAAACGCCTTGACTTCGCACAAGACGATTAAAAATAAATCCATTGTCAGAATGGAGTCGTACACAGCCATGAGATGCTGGCGTTCCTAACTTAGCAAAATTACCCACAGTTGTTCCATGAATAGCATAACCGCCGTAGATAAAGACAGCGTAAGGCATATTGCCTAAACCTTTGTAGTCCCCGCCTGGGCTCGCTTTTGAAGAATATTTATCGTAAATACGTCCGTTTGGTTTACCTTCAAAATTTGGTGTTTTTGAGTTTTTTACTCCAGTAGAAACTAACCAAGTGTGAACTAAACTACCGTTAATGTAGACATACATTTTTTGTTCACTTTTACGCACTTGAGCATAAAGAGGACAATCAAATTTTTGACATTCTGCCGCTTCTATAAAAGATGGCAAAGCAAACGGAGACTTCCCTGTTTGTTCAATATAGTCTTTATCCATTTGCTCCAAGATTTGATCAATATTTGGATCAAGTGGATTTAATTCATCCATAATATTTTGTTCAATTGTTGTTTCAACAGTTGCAGCAAATGAAACTAATGAAGTTAATGATAAAATGGACGCGATAACGATTTTTTGAATTAAGTTTTTCATAATGCCTCTAATTGAATGAATGAAGTTTCTGAGCCCACTCATAGAAAAGAATAGGCCAAAGATCAATCAGTTTTTATTTTAGGTTGCAACTAGCTGGCCAATTATTCCGATTTCAACAGATAAATAAAATCGTCTTTTGATAGTGAATAGTTACTTTCTTTAGATACAGCCTCAATAGATTCATCATCAGCATCAAAAAGTCGATCAAAAGCTGTTTGTTTTTTAATTTTAAGGCTCGCAATTTTTTCTTCTAACGAACCTTCAATGAGTAAATTATAGACCTTAACGTCTTTCTTTTGTCCCATTCGGTGCGCCCGATCGGTGGCCTGATTTTCAACAGCAGGGTTCCACCAAGGTTCCAAATGATACACCACTGAGGCTTTAGTTAAATTTAAACCCACACCGCCGGTTTTTAAGGTCATTAACATGACTGCAGGTTCTTCCCGTTTTTGAAATTCTGCTATGGTTTTAACACGGTCTTTTGAAGTCATCTTGCCTTGCAAAACATAATGAGGGGTTTTGTTTTTCTTCAGTTCAGATTCGATGCGATTAAGTGTTGTTAGAAACTGGGTAAACACAATAACACTTTCATTTTCTAGTAAGTGATCTTCCAGTGACTTTAAAAAATGATCGATCTTTACTGGCATCTCTGTAAAAATTACACCGGGAACTGCTGCTGGATCTGAACAAATTTGTCGAAGTCGCATCAACGCTGAAAACATCGCAAGTTGAGCTCGGTTTTCACCTTGCTCTTGAATCAGGTTTTCGACCTGTCGTGAAAAAGTCATCGCTGTATTACGATAAATTTCTTTTTGTTTTTCACCGAATGGTAAAACAATTTTTTGAATCGTTTTTTCTGGCAAGTTTAATTGTATTTGTGATTTTGTTCTGCGAAGTAAAATCGGTTTAGTAATCAGCTTCAATTCACGAATTGATTCCGTTCTGACTTCATTATTGTAATAGACCCTGCGAAAGGCGTCTACTTCACCAAGGCAACCCGGCACAACCAGATCACACAATGAGTAATATTCTAGATAGTTATTTTCCATGGGTGTGCCTGTTAGGCAGGCTTTAAATTGAGCATGGACTTTACGGGCCGCAACCGACCGCAGTGATGTAATATTTTTTAAATTTTGGGCTTCGTCGAAAATAACAATATTCCATTTTTTAGATTCAAAGAAAGTGATCTGTTCAGTTAATAAACCATAAGTCGCTATAATAATTTGATTTTTATTTTCATCTAACAATTGCTTAATTTTAGGTAAGTCTTGTGTTTGAAATACACTGATCGGCAAATCATGAGTAAATTTATTTTTTTCTTCTATCCAGTTATAAACTAAAGATGTCGGTACAATAATTAGACTATGACCTAATTCTTGGTTTATATGCAAATGGCTTAAAAAAGACAGCACTTGAAATGTTTTACCTAAACCCATTTCATCAGCTAAAATGGCTCCCAGTTTTAATTTGTACAGATCATAAATCCACTGAGCCCCCGTCTGTTGATGGGGTAAAATGTATTTCATGATTTCATCAGATAATTTAATCTTTTCTAAGCCTAGTTGGTTCTCATAGTAATCAAAAATTTTTTTCCATTCACCTTTAACGTTAATTTTAACGCCTTGGCTTTTCAGCATCAATAATTCTAAAGCCACTGATTTATCTAAACGGTAAACCTGGTCACCAAATTTATTTTTTTTCTGAGTGTTTTTTTGTCCTTTAATTTTATTCCAGAACTTTTGAAGCGATTTAAGACTAGGAATATGTTTTTTATCTATACGGTAAATACGCCCACCGTATTCAATAAAACCTGATTGATCCGGCGTGAAATTAAATTTAAGTTCAGCTTCAGATATTTGCACACCGTCAAAAAAGATTTGCGGATGTAAATCAAACCAGTCACCAGAATCTTCACCTTGATCCGAACCTACATTAAAAACAAAATCAAACGGGTTGTCTTTAGAATAAAATGGCAAGCCGTTAAATTTTACATCTACGTTTTGGTCTGATAAATCAAACAACAGCGGGATCACAGCTTTGTGGTAAGACCCTAGATCAATCCAATTGGGCACAAGTTCTTGATCTGAAAC
>JAYUQO010000039.1:0-2188 GCA_043756765.1 Bdellovibrio sp.
GCTTTGAAATCACCTAGGCAGAGGTTTTCTAGTTTTGATAGGGTTTTGTAGAATTCACTGCGCAGGCCTTCACTGGGCAAAGTGATGTGCGGGAAAAATGCTTGGAAAGTGGCGATTTTCATGTTATTTTGTATCGGCATGAATTCGACACGATAATGAAACCTTCTGATGCACGCAGGGTCGAGCATTTTGTGGCAGTTGGTGGCACCGATGAAAATGCCTTTGAAATTATCTAACTGGGTTAGTGTTTCATTGACCTGTGCGATTTCCCAACTGAAGATGGCATTTTCGCGATTGAATAAAAAGGTTTCGACTTCATCCATAAACAAAATCGCGTCTTCTTCTTCCGCTTCTTTAAAAATATCCGCTAGATTTTCTACAATGCTACCATACATACTCTGTAAATCGCTAGCCTTTTTAAAAATAACTTTTTTGTGTAAAAACGCACCAAGGTGTTTTACAAATTCTGTTTTGCCTGTGCCAGGTTGCCCCATAAAACACATACAAATAGATTTAAGACGATTGCCATCTTTGGGCTTGCTTAAAAAAATCTGCAAAGAATTAATTAAGTTTTGTAGCGGAATACTCGAATTGATTAAATCTAAATTGTAATTTTTTGAAACAATGTGATTTGATCCATTAATGGATTCCTTTGAAACATTATAAATCAAAGAAAGCGATTTGATTAATGAATCTTCGACATCTTGAATTTTTATTCCATCATCAGAGAGCAATTGACCAATGTGCAAACTATTTTCGATAATCGCAGGTTGGGCTTCGTATGTAAAAGCGAGGCGCTTGACTTCACTTTCATCTAACTGCGAGCTTAGACCTTTATTAGTAATGATATTGTTCCAAATCTGAATTCTTTCTTTGGCATTAGGGTGTTTAAATTCGACATTCCAAGCAAACCGGCGTTTGACGGCAATGTCAATTTCATTATTAAAGTTTACTACCCATATAATAGGAATTTCATTTTCTTCCAACAATTTTAATAACTTACTACGATGCTTAGAACTGAAGCGGTGTCTGTGATGACTTTCATCATCTAACAATAATAAACTATCAGCATCATCTAAAAATAAAACACAGTTGCCTGATTTTTTTGCCAATTTAGAGCACATTTTTATGGAAAACAACCAAGAACCTAATCCTTCACCTTCATGGCAGAACCGACCTGAAGGGCGCGCGCCCCCGGCATTTCCATTTTCGACTATAGCTAAATCTAAAGAAATTTCTTTGGCAATGGCTTTAGCAAATTCTGTTTTACCTGTACCCGGCGCTCCATACAAAAGAATATTGATGCCTTTGGTATCGGTTTGAATCGATCTTAGCAATATCTTTTTAATTTTTTCAGCATCAGCTTGATAGTTTTGAAATGCTAATAGTGTTAATTTCGTTTTTTTATCAAAACCACAAAAATAAGACATTAAATTCTTATCAGGCTCACATGAGTTAACTGCAGCAACTAAATTAATAGCTAGATCAACTCTATCACCAAAGTCAGTGGCAGAATTCCAATTAACATCAACAATTCCTAGATCAATTAAAGCACTATTTTCGTTCAAAATGCCATTAAAATGATTAGCAGGATACCCAAAAGTGAATTCTAAAAAAGAAAAGTATTCTTTATAAGATTTAATATCGCTACTATCAATTATCAATTTGAACTCATGATTTTGATCTAAATGAAATAATACCTTTAAAAAATCAATCTGCCGTGGCTCAAGCGAAAATACAGACAGAAGCTGGTTCAATTGGACCACCCAAAGTTCTTTCGACAATTCATAAGTTGTTTTTTGAAGAGCACTCTTTAAAGTGTTTGTAAATTCCATTAATTTTTCTTTGATAATTAATTTATCACATTCTTTAATGAGACTATCGTTTAAATTATTTAACTCATCACGCAAATCACCCTTTAAATCACTACGACATAAAATTTTAAGTCCTGGTAATTTTTTTAGCTTTAAGTAATTCGCAACAAATAAAACTTCTGTATAATTTCGATAATCATTACAATTGATATTTTCGATATTAATTTGGTATTTGTTTTCGTTTTCCATTTTTTCCATTTTTTCTCTATCTAGTTGATGTAAAAATCTCTTGTGCCGCCGAATTCTTCTTCGACTTTTCTGATCGACTAAATCCTCATTAAAAGCCATTCTTTTTTTCCATAAGCTCTATTTGT
>JAYUQO010000040.1:0-16429 GCA_043756765.1 Bdellovibrio sp.
ACAAAATGCCATTTTAACTGGTGAATCAGGCGGGGTTTTCAATACTGAAGATTTTTTAAAAGCTGTCCAGTCAGATTCTTCATTATCTAGATCTGAAAATAAATTTTTATCAACTTACCAAAATAAAAACACTGGTAAAAAGAAAATCCCAATGGGTTTTCTTTTAATAGCGTTTGGCATTTTATGGTTTATCATATTTTTAATTAGTCCATCAACAGCCCTTTGGATTTTATATGCTTTGCTTAGTGGTTCACGCGGCGGGGGTCGTGGTGGATTCGGCGGTGGTGGTGGTTGGTCAGGTGGTGGTGGTTGGTCAGGTGGCGGCGGAAGTTCTTCCGGCGGTGGGGCTTCAGGTGATTGGTAACATATGAAAAATATAAATATTGATACAAAAATAATTGAAAAAGCGATAGCCGATTTTGAATCAGAAGTTGATTTTGAATTAGTTCCTGTGATCGTTGAAAAATCCACATCGATCCTACATGTGAAATGGATTTTAAGTTTTATTTTTATACTGGTTGGTTTTAGCCTCGTTGAGGTTTCTTATCTAATGGACCTTTACGGTTGGACTGCGTCTTCAATGTTTAATTTATTAAGCGCTGTTGTTGCAGTTTCATTAGGTTTAGGTTTTTTATTAGGAAAGCTTCATTTTATTCAAAGACTTTTAACTTTTAAATCTATTCGCGATCAAGCGGTTGAATCGTTGTCGCAAAGAATATTTTTTCTAAAGCGTTTGTATGAAACAAAATCTAATCAGGGGTTGTTGTTAATGATTTCATTAATGGAACACAGAATAGTTGTGAAGCCTGATCCGCGGTCGCAATTTGCAGGCTGTGATGAATTATCAGCCCGCTTGGTTCAGATTTTACAGCAGCATTTTAAACAAAAAAATTACCAGCAGGGGTTATTAAGTGCTATTGAACATCTTAAAACAGATTTAAAGCCTAAATTCCCCAAAAATAGCTCTGCAAATATGCAAAACCAAATCCCGAACAAGTTGATTTGGTGGGATGAATAGTTTAACCTGATTTCAATTATTTCGTACTGTGCGGTCGTAGTTCAATGGATAGAATTCCCGGCTTCGAACCGGTAGGTTGCAGGTTCGAGTCCTGCCGTCCGCACCAATTTTTAAACTTAAAAATCACTCTGCATCAGAAACAGTCGACATTAAATATTCAATAACTCTTTTAATACTGTAATCAAAGTGACTGTTTTCGTCATAAGCTAGCACTCCAAAATCATGTAAATCGGTTTAAATTTTACAAGGTTATAGAGTGCACTTTAGGTCCTAAGACGGCTGTTAAGTGGCTCTATTTATATGTACATTTAAATCCATTGACATTACTTATAAAGTATATTATCTTTAAGTAATGTGGACTGTTGTTATTACGAAATCAGCTGAAAAAGAATTAAAAAAAGCTCCACCTGAAATTCGGGATTCTTTTGATGCATGGAAAAATTTAATCGAGCATTACGGGGCTCAGGGTCTTTTAAGGATCAACGGTTATTGGGATCATGCCCTAAAAGGTGAATGGAAAGGGGCTAGAGCCTCTTCATTAAATCAACAATGGCGTGTGATTTATTTAGTAGAAGGTACAGCAATTAAAATTTTAGTTTTAAAAGTGACCCCTCACGATTATAGGAAGAAATAAAAATGACGACTGATAAAAAAATGTCAAAAAAAGTTAAAGAATTATTAAAAAATGAATTTGTGCCAGCCAAGAAGTACGGAAAACTAACTTCAGGCAAAGCTTTGAAAATTTATAGAGAACTGCAATCGTTGACTCAGTCTGAATTAGCTGAAATATCTGGATTAAAGCAGGCTACGATTTCCTCATTAGAGCACGACCGTATTGTTATGGGTGTTGATCGCGCTAAAGTTTTAGCTCGCGCTTTAAAAGTGCACCCAGCGGTTTTGGCTTTTGCAGACTGGGATATGAATTTGGAAGCTGCGTAATGTTGGTAGACTTGGTTAGATTTGCAGGCTAGCCTTTAAGTATAAGGAGTATTATCTATGAAAAAAATCATTTTAATCGCTATCAGTCTTTTAAGCTTGAACGCGTTCGCTGTAACAACTGTGTATTGCGATAGTATTAATAGCGACGCAAGATTAACGCTTATGATTGGTCTTACAAACGAAGTTTCATCAGCAAGACTGCAATCAAATAATTCTACTTCTGAATCATTTATAACGCGCTTTATTCAATCAACACCTCAAACTTCAACATACAGTTTAAGTGGGTCACAGAGTCTACTGGTCATTGATAACACGATTGTACACTATGGGTATGGACGAGCTGAAATCAATAAGCTGAATTTCAGCTGTGATTAAAACTTCTTCTTAATTCTTGCAACTTTTTGCTAAATCCCGACAATAGTAAGTTATGGGTAATCAAATGGACTGGGATAGCCTAGCTGAACAGCTAGGCACACGGTTGTACGCATATTTTAAACGTCGTCATGTAGGTGATGCTTCTGGGGATTTAACCCAAGAGACTCTTATTCGTCTTTATAATAAAGTACAAAATGGGTCGTTTGACGAAAAGCGGGGGGACTTATCCCAGTTAGCTTTTGGCATAGCGGGCTTTGTTATTTTAGAACATATGAAATCACAAGTTAGCCATCGTGTAATTGATGAATCGGCGGGTGAAGTTGAGATTTTAGATTCACAAATCGAAAAAGCACAAAAACAACGCATAGTTAGAAAAGCTATTTCAGAACTTCCGTTGATTCAACAAGAAGTTTTAGCCCTAACAATGGATGAAGAATTAACTTTAAAACAAATTTCTGAAATTCTTGATCAACCAGAAAATACAATTAAAAGCCATATACACAGATCAAAAGAAAATTTAAGAAATAAATTACAGTCAATTTGGAGAGATTTATGAATGATGATCATGAAATTAATAATTTGAAAAAACTTTTTAGTGACGATAAGCCCACTGAATTACAAAAACATAACTGGAAAGTGACATTACGAACTAAGCAGCAGTCTCATAAAAAATCTTTTTTTTGGATTCAAATGACAGCTGCTGCATCAATTGGTTTTGTCATCGGAGGGATACTATTTTCAGGACTTAAGTTTAAAACTGAGGTTCGTGAAGAAAGTTTCGCAAATGATGCAACTATTGAGATGATCTACACCAAGTTGTAGAGTGCACAGCAAAACAACTAACACTAAAGGATTTTTATGAAAAAAATTATTATGACACTCTTAGTATTGCACTCAATCCAAACTTTCGCCAGAAATGACGACAATAGTTTTGGCAAATCTGAATCGACTATTAAAGAAATTTCTGCAGAGAAATTGCGATACCAATTCGGCATAAAAGGTCAAATTCTCGTTTTTGATAAAACTGGAAAAAGTTTTTTAGGGCAAGTTAAAGAAGAGCGTAATTGGAATTTTAATAGTGATCAGCCTATTTCTGCAAACTGGCAATTTAAGCAAGCTGACATACCAGAATCCAACCTACGACATACGTGGGATTTTAATAAAGACAAACAGCTTGTGGCCAAAATTTCACAGTACGCTTCAATGAAAAAAAATGACAATGGCGAAGTTCAATTTGGAAAATTAATAAAAGAAGAAAGCTACGTTGTTGAAAATTTTGATTCTATCAATTGGGTTATTAGTCAGGATGACAAACGACGTATTGTTGTCAAATTTAGCTTTGAACCTTGGGGCGAAAAAGAAAGTCAAAACATAGGTGTTTTGCCAATCAATGGCCGTGACATGATTATTTATGATAATAAATCTCAGGTCTGGGCTGCAAGAATTGATAACTCAGATGGAAATAATATTTATTTTGGCGCTACAACCCATAAAGGATCTGTTTATTTAAGTTTTGTCCCATTTAAAGGGGCTAAAGAAATTGGTACAGCCAAGAAAAATAGAATTGTTGTCGAACAAGGCAACACCAAATTAACCCTTCAAACAGCTGATAGCCTTTTGCCGCAAGGCGTGACAGCTAAAGTTTATGGGTTTATTGATTTAAATAAAACAACGGAACGTCCATTTTCAATAAGGTCAATAGGTTCAGATAATGAATCAAACTTCTTAAAGCATATTAATTTATGAAATTTAAAATATTTATTCTAGTATTAACATTTACTCAAATAACCAAAGCTGATTCGTATGAATCGGCTTTGTGCCAAGATATTAAAAAAATTTGTGAAGTGGCGGGTTTTGTTGTTGGCGAAGTAGCAATCAGAAATGGGGTATGGGCAAATTGCTATACTCCATTAAAAGAAGGCCACAGTGTTCGAAATATTAAACTAATAGACAACGTCATAGAAGCAATTGGAAGTTGTGAGCAAGCTACAAAAGCCTAATTAGTATATAGCGCCGATTGACAAAGATGGCAGATATCATACCATAGATAACATGATAAACTGGATTGAAATACTCAGCACAAATTCAACAGATTTAGCCAAGTACGCTGAACAATATAATATTCATCCCTATATTTTAGGGGATTGTGTCAAAAAAGATTTGCGTCCTAAAATCGAAGATTATGAATCACAGCAGTATGTGGTTTGGTTTATGTATCTACAAGGGCAAATTTATGAAATGCAGTTTGTGGTTGTTGGTGATACGTTAATCCTAATTACTCATGACAGGCCAGCTGCAATTAAAAGCTGGAAAGATCATTTTTATTTAGATGTTAATCAGAAAAATGTTTGGCATTTGGTGCATCAAGCATTAGACAGATCAACGCATGCCACATGGTACGAACTTGAAATTTTATTTTCTAAAATTGAAACATTTGAAGAAAAAATATTTAAATCAAAGTCAGATCCGCAAATGATTTTAAATATTAAAAAAAAATTAGTGAAATTAGATTATCCGATGGGACATTTAACATCAGTTGTTCGGCAGATGCAGAACTTTTGCAAACCCAAAGATGATTTAAATTGGAAACTTCGTGATCTGCATGATCACTGTGAACGAATCAGTCGTGGTATTACCCAGTATCGCGCGCAAGTAGTAACAGCCATTGAACTTTTCTGGGGCTATCAAGCGCAAAGGACTAACAAACACATTAAAAAATTATCGCTACTAGCCAGTGTGACAGTGCCATTAACATTTTGGACTTCGTTCTGGGGAATGAATTTTACAACAATTCCATTTGATAACAAGTATTTGTTTGCGGCCGCAGTTTTAATTATGGTGGCTTCAATTAGCGTAGCTTTTTGGATTTTAAAAAGTCGTGGTTATTGGAGCGATGAATAGCTGCTGTTCAACTAATTGTTTACTGCTTTTTGATCACTGAAAAAATTGAATCTAGCATTTTTGTTTTTCGTACGGGCTTAGTCAAAAAGTCAGAGACTCCATGTTTTCTGGCTAATGCTTCAGTTTCGTCCAAAGCATCTGCAGTGACTAGTATCACCGGCATGTCATGAAAAACCTTATCAGCTCGTAACTTACGAGTTAATTCTAATCCATCCATAATTGGCATACGTAGATCTGCGATCACAAGATCTGGTTTGTACTGTTGAATTTTTTCAAAAGCTTCTTTTCCGTTTTCTGCAAAAATCAGATTCCATCCTAAATTATTTAAATAGGCCTTAAAAAGCTGTCTATTGCCATCATCGTCATCAGCAATGACCACCGTTAATTTTCGATCACTATTTTTTGTAATTAAATCATTTTGTTTTTCTTGCGTAGCTGTCTCATTGAGAATTTTATTATCCGTTCGATATAAGCCCAAACAATTCAATAAAGGCGTTGGCAAAAGTGGATTACAATCAACAATATAAGTATTTGCAGCTCCGGTGGGTGGATTCACCATTTTATCAGAACAAACTAGAATTAAATCAATTTGTGAAAACTGATCTGACACTTTTGTTAAATCTATATTTTGTCGCTGATCTAAAATGTAATGTGTGAATTTTGTTTCAGATTGATTAAAGTTATTTTTCGTTAGCTGATCAATCGAAAATGAATTTGATTTAATAAACGGAAAATTTAAATATTGTTTAAAACGACTTACAAAGTCTGCATCGTCACTTATGATTGCAACATTAATTGGGGTCTTATTTTTTTGAACATACGATGATGTCCACGGCTGTGTACTAATGACATCAAAATCAAGATCAACAGTAAAAACAGATCCTTGGCCAATTTCTGATTTTACTGTGATATTACCATTTAATATTTGAACTAAATCTTTAACTATCGATAAGCCTAAGCCAACGCCACCTTGACTTAAAATTTTAGAACTTTCTAATTGCAAAAAGCGTTCAAAAATCTGATTTTGCTTTGCAGCGGGTATTCCGACACCGGTATCTTTAACTTCGAAGCGTAATGTTATTCGCTGTCCGCTTTTTGTTGTAGATTCTTTAGCTACGGATACTGCAAGTTCAATATACCCACTGACAGTATATTTAATCGAATTTCTTAACAGATTCATCAGTATTTGACGTAACCTTGCAGGGTCAGCTTTAATCAATTCAGGAATACTTGGTGCAATACTAATATGAAAATCTAAATCTTTTTTCTGGGCGGCATTGGCGATCAACTGACCGATCTCTTCAACGAAAAAAGGAAACCTGACAGGTATATTTTTAACAGTGATTTCACGATTATCTTGTTTTGCCATATCTAGTAAATCAGAAATTAATCTTAATAAATGATCTCCTGAAACACGAATTGATTTTAAATAGTCATTAATTTTTTGGTCTTTATTGGTTTCTTCAATGAGTTCTAGCATGCCCAGAATAATATTTAATGGAGTTCTCAATTCATGGCTCATGTTTCCTAAAAAACGAGTTTTCGCCAAGTTGGCTTCAGTAGCTTCGTTTAAAGCACTTTCTAAATTCTCTGTGCGATTAATAATTAAATCAGCAACCATACGATTTTGACTCAGTACAAATCGCAATAGAAGCACAATCAGCGATGTCATTAAAACCCCACTCACGGCGGCAACCCAAGTGACTGTACTGACTTTTGTGGATTGAGCTTTATACCATCTGAATATCAACGAAGACGTTCCACTGAATTTATTTTCAAATAAAAATCGCTTCACGTGATTTTTTTCAAAATCATTCAGTTGATTTTTTATCGATTTTAATAACACCGTGTTCGTCCCAGCTGACCAACAGTTTTAGTTCTGTTTCTGGATCCGTGATAAAAAGGATCATTTGTGACTTGCTAATCAAATCAGCAAATAAAGATCCAATTTGCGAATTGAATATAATATATTCTTTTGGGTTACTGGGACTTTTCCAAATAAAAGATGCAAATTCACCAGATGTTATTTTAACAAAGGTAAAACCACTATGTTCTCCGACAGTATCCATTAACTTTATTTTTTTGCGGGTGTAAATTGATGTCATATAGGGATAATTATTTTTTGGTAAAGCATCATTTTCTAAATTAGTACTATGAATTCTTTTAAGGATAGGCAAATTTTTTTCATCATTATTTTTTTGTTTTTTAAAAATAGTGATTCTCTCAAATATTGAATTACGCAATAGTTCAGCCGTAATATCTTTATCTTTGATAATTTCAGAAGGGGTTGAGTTAAATGTATTCATTAAAGATTGAACACGCAGTGTATGATTTAGAATATTTAATTCAAATTGTTTAGAATAATCTTTGGCTGATAAAACCATTGCCGTGTGCAGCCTTTTAACTTCAGAGTCATGTAAACTGAGAGCAATTAATAAAGTAATAATCAATCCTAAGAAAAAAACAAATGAAGGGACTAGAACGTTTGCCCTCATTAAATTATATTGATGTTTTTTACTTAGCAAATTGTAAGGCACTCATTCTCCTTATTATTTTATTATGTCTTTAAGTCTGCCGCAGAGCAATCTATTGATGTAGTGTTGAAGATTTCTTCAAACCTAATTAAAATGATCTTCAAAAGCATTGTTTAAAGTGTTATAATGAAATTAACTAAAATAACAAGGAAAGATCATAAATGAACAATGTTCAGCACGGCGGTCAGCTTAAATTATTTATTGAAAACTTAGACCCTGATGTTGAATTTGACCGGGACAAGATCCAGGAGCTTTGTTCAGATACTGATGCAGAAACTGTTTTAAAAATTTTGGCGAGGTTTCATCAAACACTTATTGATAGTATCGAAAAAATACAATCGGCCACCGAAATAGTCGATACTGAAGTAGTTTGGAAAACAGCTCATAAAATTTCAGGATCAGCTGAATTATTAGGTTTTGTTGAATACGGACAAGAAGCCCGGAAGCTAAGTCACGATCTAATGGCGAACGATGATTTTAATCAGCACAGTCAACAAATTAATAATTTTTTAAATAAAACAAAAATACTTAAATTTAAAATTATGAAATCAATACCGACGCTTAATGATTTTTTAGTTTAGAATATTTTTTAGATTATTGTTTAGAGATTTTATAGCCTGTTCCCAATACAGTCGAAATTAAAGCTTTTGATGATGATATTTTTTTCCTTAAATGACTAACATGGGCATCAATAGTTCTTTCTGTTATATATTTACCGATGCCCCATAAGCGATCAATAATCATGTCTCTAGTGAAAACCTGTTCAGGCCGAGTTAAAAGTAATTTTAAAATTTTAAATTCTAGTGGTGTTAAATTAATATTTTCTCTAATACCTTTCGGTGAAACTATTTCAACAACCATCGTATCTGAATTAATAGTTAGATCTTCGTAAGTAATGACAGCAGTTTCAGAGGTTTTAGATGCCGCCCATCGAAGTTTAGCTTCAACGCGAGCTTTGAGTTCATTTGAATCGGGTGGTTTACAGATGTAATCATCGGCACCAATACCAAAAGCGGCCACTTTTGAAAAGGGATCAGCGTTTGCACTGATAATTATGCAGGGAATTGTTTGGTCACCTAAAGTTTGTCTTAGTTTAGGTAGTGCAGCAGCTCCATTGCCATCGGGAAGAGATAAATCAAGTAATAATAGATCATATTTATTTGATGATTTTTCGATTGATCGTACAGCGTCATCGATTGTGCCAAAAAAAACTATTGTGTGCTCTCTGAGGACTGAACTCAGGTAGATTTGGAACTCACCGCTGTCTTCTAAACATAATATTCGAGCCATAAGTCTAGATAGTATATGACTTTGCGATTTATTCAAACGTTTTTAAAATCTATACAAAGTGCAAGAGCGAGAATGAATTCAATGGATTAAATGTATTTAAGGGAGGCTTATATGCAAATGACTGAAGCGCTAAAAGAAACGTACAAATTATATAGATACCAACCTGGAACGCCGTTTTTGGACACAGAACCAAAAACTGTTCTAATTGTTGAAGATGATTTAGCACTGAGGCCACTTTGGGAAAAAGTATTTAACAGCATTAGTAAAGATATCACAGTTGATTGGGCAACAAGTGCTGAAGATGCTGAGAATTTGATTCGGTTTAAATACACCCATGGGCAGCCTTATCATTTGGTGATTGCAGATATTTCACTCGAAGGAAACGGCACAGGTATTGATTTATGGAATAAATACGGCGAAGAAGTTGCAAATTTTGCAGTTGTTTCAGCTTTACCAATATCTAGCTATGATTTTTATACAGCATTAGATTTCGGTCATCCACCTTATTTTAAAAAACCACTTAGTGCAAAAGTTTGCTTAGAAATAGCTAGCTTACTAGATTACAAAAAATAATAAAAGAGGTTCATATGCTTTTACATCAAGATATTTATTTTAACGCAAATACAAGTATTTTAAAGAGTCGGGAATTAGAAGGGTTTTTGCCCTTCTTAAAAGAAACGATGGCGAACTTTTCAGAAAAATCACCATCTGATGGCTGTTTCACAATTGATTTAACAAGTGCGCAAAACGGTTACAAAGTAGTCATTCGATTAGCTTCAGCTGGATTGTCATTATGCGAGTTTGCAATAGCACAAAGTCCGTTTGCAGCTGTTGACAAAGTTTTATCAAGAATTCAACAAAGTATCGATTTCTGGTCAGTTCAAAAAAATATGATTAAAGTTGTTAACATTTAGTTCCTAAATTTCAATTATTAGCTTTTAAAGGAGTAAATTATGAATTTCTATACACACTTAAGAGATATTTCACATTCCAATGATCTGGCTTTAAAAATGGAAACATGGGCGGAAGAAACATTTAATTTAAAATTAAATAAAAATTTAAAAATTAATGTCTACATTACTAAAATAATTTCAAAAGGCCAAATGGCGAATAAACAATTTGAATGTCATATTATGGCCGAAGCTCCGTGGCTGCAAAAAAGTATTTTTGTAAAGCATAAAGACGAAGAATTTTGGTTAGCGTATACTCAAGGTTCAAAAAAATTAATTCAGCGGATGCAAAAAGAAAAGAAAAGATTTGAAAGAAGCAAAATTCGTCAACTGAAGTTAGCACATAGAACCGCACCGAGGGATGAATGGAAAACAAAAGAAAACACCAATTTAGAAATGTATTAATTGTTGAAGATGACTTAGGTCAGCAGCCACTCTGGCAGCACATACTTTCAAGATCGTCTGATGAGGCAAGTATAACTTGGGCAGTCAGCGCCGAACAAGCGCTGACTATCCTTAAAGAATCGGCATTTAATGGATTAATTTTTGATTTGATTGTCGTTGATTTATTTTTAGCCGGTTCTGAAACAGGTTTAAGTTTTCTGAATTGTGATGAAGTCAAACATTCGAAGGCTCAAACAATTTTAGTTTCAGCAGCTAACAAAGACTATTTAGCTGATTACATTCATGATCAGCTGCGGAATACAAAAGTAATAGCCAAGCCACTGAATGTTGTAAAGTGTGAAAAAGTTTTAGATGACCTAATAGCAAAAAGGCAACTGTATGAACCAGAAAACTATTAAAAAACAAAATAAGCCCGTGGTTCTGATCACAGGATGCGCCACAGGTTTGGGTTTTGCTCTGTCAACAATTTTAAAAATTTCAAAAAACTATAACGTTGTTGCGACCTGCAGATCACACAAGCTGGAGCACTTAAAAAGTCTATTGAATGAAACGGAAGATTTTAAAATTAAAGAATTGGATATCACTGACGACAAAAACATTTATCAATTAGTTCATGATGTTTGTACCGAGTGGGGTAGAATTGATGTGATCGTAAATAACGCGGCAGTTTGTTACCGCGGAGTTGTCGAACATATGGATGCGGCATCAGAATTAATTCAACTTAAAACAAATTACTTAGGTCCGATGTCACTCATCAGAGCTGTGCTTCCGATTATGCGCGAACAAAGATCAGGTCAAATTATTAATGTTTCATCAGTATCAGGAATGGTGGCTATGCCGACAATGGCATCATATAGTGCTTCTAAGCATGCTCTTGAAGGTGCTACCGAAGCACTTTGGTATGAAACAAGACCATTTGGAATAGGTGTTAATTTAGTTGAATTAGGATTTATAAAATCAGATTCATTTAATAATGTTGTTTTATCAAATAAAGCTGAAATGAGCCAAATAGTCAAAGGACCACATTCTGAGTATTACGCATCAATGACCCCATTTATCGAAAAACTAATGTCCCTCTCTATCTCGTCTGCTCAGGATGTGGCTTTAAAAATTTCAAAAGTTATTAAAATTAAACCAACGGATTTAAGGATTATGGCTACACCTGATGTGTGGTTGTTTTCGATGTTAAAAAGAATATTACCGTCTGGTTTACAAAATCGATTTTTTTACTGGATGTTGCCAGGATCTATTCGCTGGGGCGGTCGTTGGAAAAGTTTCACCAGACCTAAAGAATTTCGCACGACAAAAAATGTTAGCTAATTGAAAAAACAAATTATTTAACAAAACAGTCGTGGCTCCAAAGCAATTCTTTTTTTAAAGAATTTTTTGGTGTGTTGATTTTGTTTGATCGATCCAACATATAGTAAATCTTAAGAGTGGCGACTAGATTATCGCCGCTACGTGAATCGTTCCACAATCTACACAAGTAACGACCAAAATAAAGTCGGTAATTTTCGTAGTCTTTGTCCCTGATATTTGATAGGTATTTTCGCCACAGACTGTTTTTATACATATTGGAAACGGAAATCGGTTTTTCAAAAGTTACAGCTTGATCATTAAATATGTCCCACGTTTGTCCGTTTTTAAGAGCACCTTCAACGACGACCCATCCATCTTCGAATGTGGGGTAGGGGGCAAACATCACCCAATTCTGATGTAATCTGAAGACAGAGCCAATTGTTCGAACTGTGCTACTTAACTTGACTGAATCATCTTCATTTTGTAAGGCCACATTCCAAAATGTCGCCACTGATAGACAAATCACAACGAAAACTTGCGTCGAACACCGAAGGCTGTAGTGCACAGAATTTTTAAATCGAAAACGATTTAAAAAAGATAAATACTTTTTTCGATCCCCAGATACTTTAAAATAAATTAAATCGCCCAATTTTTTAATGAAAGCCAAATTAAATAAAAAATACATTTTTGTAAAAGGTGAAATTTCCAGTAATTTTAAAAAACCTTGATAGCTGTAATAATATTTATTGTCTGAATCACAGACAACCCAGCTATTTTGTTTTTGAATTTGATTTAAGATGACTGGGTCGTAGCCAGCTTTAATTTGCACATAAGGTAAAACTAAAAATGTTTTAATGAAGTAGGTCATTTTTTCGCATAACGAACATTCAGGATCAAAATAAATAATCACTCGTGTTTGTTTGTTCTTTAATGATTCAAGAAGATAATTCCAAAAATGACCTGGAACAAAAACCATCCAGTAAGCTATGCAAATCCACGGGAAGTTTCCTAACTTAAATGTGGCAAATAATCCCAAATGAAAGAGTATAAATGTCACAATACTAAAAAATCTCATAAAATGATTTTTGAAAGGTATAAATACAAGTAAGGGGATAATAACTTCACTATAAAGTACAATACGTGTTAAAAATTGCAAAACCTCATACGGCAGCATTCTTAGTAGTTCACCAAACGGAGTCAGGAATTGTTCCAGTTCTAAAGCTAAGTATAAAGCTGAACCTTCGGTGGTCCAAACGGGGTGCCATTTCAGTAGCCCAGTAAAGAAATACATATATATAAGTTGTAACATCATCGCAAGACTAGCGACGTTTAAAATGTTGTTATTAAACCACATAGTCGTCTGTGAATTTAAATTTGTTAAGGCTCGATCAACAGAAAAATGTTGATTTGTCGGCAAAAAAATCATCCAAAACAGTGCTAATCGCATCAGATCATCACCGGCGTGGGATATAATGGGCATGCGGGCCGACAAAGAAACAAAAAAGACCCATGACAATATATTCGATAACCGAGTTCGGTAACCAATAAGTAGTCCTACATGAAAAATAAGACCGATTAATAATAGCCCATATATATAGACAGGTTTGCCCGCCATATTAAAAACGGAAAAGAAATAGGGGTTAGCCAGTTCACCGATCAGCGGACCGCGGGGTAAAACTCCAAGATCAGAATAAAAGTCAAAACTGTTCAGAAATCGATAGAACCAGTCGAATATCAATACAATAGCAATTGAAACGCGGGCGAAAGCTAATGATCTTGAATCTAAAGATAAAAACTTAAACATGAATCTCCTGCTAGGTCTATGCCGTAGATTGTAAACCAAAAATAGTCATCTTGTCTAAACTATACACGAAAAATGGACTTAAATAAATTCAGAAGTGGTTCTTCGAGCACAGATTTTGCTTGCAGCAACTTGTGGTTTGTAAGCTGTGGTTCTTAACTAAACGCCCAATTTGGCGACGACGTATATTATTTTTACAATCAAAAATTTGGATTTGGATTATTTTAAATTTATAACATAAAACAGGACTTTAATATTTAAAGGAAACAACTATATGATTAAGAACATTATCCGTGCGATCGCAATCGCTTCGTTATTTGCAACAATCAATGCTCAAGCTGGCAAAAAAGACGGAATATCGATTTCTGGTGGCAATACGACCGGAAATGGCAACTCAGGAAACACTTTTGATTGTTCTAAAAATCCAAATTTATGCACAGGTAACAACGGTAATGGTGTAGGTAACGGCGGACCAGGTAATCAAGGTAACGACGGCACAAATGGCAACACTGGCGGCGGTTCAACAACTGGAAACTCTAACGGTGGTAATACTACTGGCAATGCTAATGGCAATGCTAACGGAAACGCTAACGGAAACGCTAACGGAAACGCTAACGGCGGCGGTGATAACGGAAATATGAATGGCAATGCTAACGGAAACGCTAACGGAAACGCTAACGGAAACGCTAACGGAAACGCTAACGGTAATGCGAACGGAAACGCTAACGGAAACGCTAACGGTAATGCGAACGGAAACGCTAACGGTAATGCGAACGGCGGCGGTGATAACGGAAACGCTAATGGCAATACTGACGGTGGTGGTGATAACGGAAATGCTGACGGCGGTGGTGATAACGGAAATGCTGACGGTGGATCAGACGACGGCGGAAACACTGATGGCAACCCACCAGAACAACAAAAAGAACAAAAGAAAAAGCTAGAAGCTGAATTAAGACCAATGTTTTATATCGATTACGACTTTTTTATTCGAGTTGTTGCTTTAGAAGCTGCAGATACAAGTGCTATTCCAATGGTATCAAGCTTATATTCAAACAAAAAAACTCCGACTTACTTAACTTTACAAACAACAAAATCTGCACCGACATATCAAAATACATTCTTTGAATTATTAGAAGGTGGTTTAGGTGCAAGTCTTAACTTCCACTATAAAAATGCAACGGGTGCATCTGCTAAAATGTGGTCATTGTTAGGTCTTCTTCCAATGAAAGGAACAGAGGTTACATCTGTTCGTTATGCGGATACTTTAAAAACAGCAAAATCAATCAGTGGTTACAAGAATGTTCCATCTGAAGTTGAACAAGTTCAAAAAATGAAAACAGGCGAAAGCATTTCTTATAAATCTAAAGGTGGAGTGATCTTCCTTGGATCTTTAGGTATGGGTTTAGCTTCGCTAAATGCAACATCATTAGCACAAGGTATTTGGGAAACTTATGTTGAGAAAGTTGATGAGCGTTCAGCGTATGTTAAAATCACAAGTTCAAAATTAAATGCACTATCAATGGGTGCGGGTTTAACTCTAGCGCAAATTGGCGTTCAGAACTTTAGGAACACTGATGATGGTTTTTCATACTTAGTCGATTTAGAAAATAGTGAATCAGCTAAAGTTTATGCTGACTTGGTTCGTGGTAACGTAGCAGCGGCGCAAGTTATGGCTGAAAAAATTAAAAACCAAACAGCTTTTGGTCTGTTACCAAGTGTACAAAAAGTTGAATCGTTCAAACGTATGAGCAAAGGCCGCACGACATCGTTCTTTTTTGGTTTACCGATTATTTTAAATACACAAACCACGAAATCAAAAATCCAAAGTCATAGTACTACTGATCTTCATATTGATAATTCAAAAATAGAAGCGACATTTGGTATTTACGACGAGACTTTCGCGACTAAAGTTTTTAAAACTCATACAAATCAAACTCAAGGGTTTTATAGCATTAGATATAAAGCAACAGACATGACGACTAAAAAAGTTACAGATGCTGGTGAAATGGGTCAATTTACTTGGTTAGTTCAAGATGAAAAAACAACCACTGGTGATTTTAATAGTTCATTACAAGATGTTGTTAACAGCACTGGTTTAGATATTATCGATATGAAAATGTCTAAAGACAGTATGGATCTTGGCTTTACAAGCATCGTTGTCAATATTGGCTTAAGCGATGAAAATATGAAAAATATAGTGGCAAAATCAAAATCAATCTTAACTAAAGACATCAGTAAATGGGTGACTGAGCGAGTTAAATTCGTTCACGCACAAAAAGGTGACCGTGTTTGTAAATCTTTAGTTCCAGAAAATAAATTAAGTGGTTTGTCTGAATCTTGTGTTGATATTTTAAATCGTGAAACTTTAGCAGCGACTTTAAGAATGCAATCAGCATTTAAAAAAATGATGCAAAATTATTCAAATGATGCAGCTTACACGAAAGCATTTGCCGAATTAGGACAACATGCTTTAACAAACCAAGTAACCCTTGGGATCTTGTTATCAATGGCCGGTGAAGGTGCTGATGTTGTGTTTTCAACTGAAGGCACGTTACTTAAAACTTACATTTTAAGTTTTAAAACAACGGCCAAAGACGGTGAACTAATGATGGTTGATACGAAATTGTCGCCAATGGCGCAAGCCTTACAACCGAAAAATAAAAAATCAAGATACCATGGCGTGTTTTCAACACGTTCATTGCCAAGTCTTGGTTCTCCGTAGTTATAAAAGGTAAACTTAATAAATAAAATCAAAAGCCAGCTCTCAATAGAGCTGGCTTTTTTTATTTCCGAAGTAATGTCTCATTATGAGATTCATTATTCGTATTGCCCAGTAAATAAGTGTTACCGAAGGACTTAGCTGTAGGTTTGTGTGTCATGCGGGAGTTCCTTCTTTCTTTTCATCGGATTGATTTAA
>JAYUQO010000041.1:0-2181 GCA_043756765.1 Bdellovibrio sp.
AAAATTCTGAAATTAAACATGAAGCTTCGTATAATCCAGATATCGCTTTGGTTTTCTTAGAAAAAAAGGCACCAAGCACTTACCCAAGATTTGTTATTACAAAATCACCTGAAAGTTTAAAATCTGATATTTATATTTACGGTTACGGTAAAACATCTCATGGGGAAGTTTCGAATTTAACAAATACGGCACTTAGAAAAACAACGATCAAACAAGTCAGCTACCAGTTCAAAGATAGTAATATTGTCATTGATCAAAAAGATAAAACAGGGATTTGCAACGGAGACTCTGGTGGCGGCGCGATGATGTTGAATCAGAACAAGAAACTAGAGCTAGCTGCAGTGAATTCATTGGTTTATTCAACAGAAGTTAATGTTAAAGATTTGTGTAACGACTCATCGATGCTTGTGGTCTTAGATAGCTATAGTGCATGGATTGAAAGCACTGTCTCACAGCAGAAATAATTGAAAAGTTATTTATTCAGAGACTCTTTAAGCTCTTTACCCACTTTAAAAAATGGAAGCTTTTTTTCATCAACGGCAATGACTTCACCAGTTCTTGGATTACGGCCTTTATAAGCATCATATTCACGATTTACAAAAGAACCAAAACCTCTGATTTCGATACGGTCATCTTTCATTAAAGCTTCAATCATGGTATCAAAAATAGTATTTACAACGGCTTCAGATTTCACACGCGTGATTCCAGCTTTATCAGAAACTAAATTAATTAGATCAGCTTTTGTCATTGTATCCCCTGAATTCCCGTGAACCTACTAAGTTATCGAAAACACTCATATTATCGCGAGTTTTTTGACTTTTGCAAACGATGTTTATTTGCGCGCTGCGCTGGCACATAAGTAGCCCTCATAAAGCTTTAAAACTCATTAGTTCAACTTAAAACAGTAACAGTCAAAATTTGGTTTTTTCAATAATGCTTGTATAGGCCATTAATAACGTATCGATCATTTTTTCGCGATTAAAAAACTGTAAAACTTTATGACGTGCCTTTTCGCCTAGACCGATCATAGCGTTCTGATCTTTGAATATTTTTTTAAACAATTGAGCTAATGCGACATCGTCAGCAGGTCGAATCAAAAACCCATCAAGACCGTCTTCGATAATTTCAGAAATCGGACTGAGTTCTGAACCGATCACTACTTTTTTCTGAGCCATCGCTTCAATAAGGCTAGGCTCTAAGCCTGTGGAACGGGAACTCAGATCAATATAAACATTTGATGCAGAAATAAAATCAAGCAGCCCCTCTGCCGGCAAAGGACCTGTCATAATCACGCGACTACCCAGAACATACTGAAGCATTTGATATTCAACTTCTTTAACTTTAGGCCCATCACCGACAAGAACTAAATAAATATTAGGAATTTTTAAAACTATTTTTTCAAAAGCTTTCAATAAAGGTTTAACTTCTTGTGCGTTTGTAAAATCAGAAACCGCTAAAATAAACTGAGCATCTTCTGGCAATTGTAATTTCATTTTGAAACTATTCGACTCTTCGCGCGGGGCTAAATCACCTAAATTAACACCATAAGGCACAGTGTAGGTGTGGTAATCAGGATATAAATAATAACGTTCTAAAAGAGTTCTTTGTTGCGGTGTCGTTACAAATAATCCATCAGCCGTATCGAGTAAGCTTCGGTCATGAAAGAAATAATTTTGTAAAAAACGATAAACTAATTTGAACAACGTTTTAATCTGCGATTTTAAACTTCCGTCGTTTTCAGCTAAAATAGCAAAAAGCTGTGACATTGTGATCGCTTGAACATCATAAGCGATACATGTTTTAAAGTTTCTTTTGTGTCGACCAATTTTGTAACCACCATTATCAAGTGAATGAACTATATCAAAAGGCTTTTCTTGATGAAGGGCCGTAAATTTTTTATGAGCCGCATCCGCAAATCGCACAGTCTTCGACGTAGTCCCTTGATCAAATACATAGTAAGCTTTAATCCCGTCACGCGAAACTTCAGCTTTTTTCATCGGTGAAGTTGAAGAAATAATTGTGACTTCATGATTTTTGTTTGATAAGCCACGGGCTAGTGGCCATAAAAGCCCTGTGTCGCTCGAACGACTTTGCACATGTATTTTCTGGCCAATCAAACAAATGCGAAGTTTTTTTTCTTCACTCATGAGGCCTGATTTCTTTTTAGAAGCGAATATTTTA